>JAYRVN010000436.1:0-33597 GCA_041918535.1 Chloroflexota bacterium | reverse complement strand
GTTGAGCGTCCCTTGCAACTCCCGCTCGCCGCCGGCCGCGTCGCGGAAAGCCTGAATGAAGCGTAAAACGGTTTGCTCAAAGGGAACGCCCAACCAATCGGGGTCATAACCGTCCGGCAGCGCCTCAAACTCCCGCCGCAACAGCGCCATATCCGGCTGTATGTCCGGGCGCGGGTCAATCAATTGCGTCAGTTGCTCCGCCACCTCGTCGCGCCCGGCCCACTCGGCGAAGACGCCGACATAATGCTTGAACAATTCCGGCTCGTCAAGCTGGTCGTGAAACGCGTCAGCCAGCGCCTGGGCTACGGCGCGACGCAAGGCGTTTTGCTGCGGGTCGCCGGCAAACAGCTTGCGCACGCCGCGTCCCGTCGCGTCAAGAAGCTTGCCGACGATGTCGCCGGCCAGGCCAATGAGCAGATCGCGCAATTCTGGGGGCAAAGCGGAATCATTCACGGTTTTATGTCCTGCTGATGTACACTCAAGCCAATTATAACCGCTCCGCGGCAGAGGTAAACTGACGGAGGAGTTGGAGGGCGGGTTTCAGCCTGGCGCGATGAGGGCGGCGCGGCGGGAGCGCCGACCACAGCGAGAAAGAATGGAAAATAAGCTTGCCACACCCCCTACCCAACCGGCGGCGATGCTCCGGTATTACCTGCGCCCCTATCGTGGGCGCGTGCTGCTGCTGACTGTCTTGCTGCTGGCGAGCATCGGTCTGCAACTGCTGGCCCCGCAACTGCTCGGCCGCTTCGTGGACGCGGCGGCTGCCGGGCGCGCCACGCGCGGGCTGACGCTGACGGCGGCGGCCTTCTTTGCCGCCGTCCTCAGCCAGAAAATCGTTTATCTGTTCACCATCAGCCTGACGGAAGACCTGGGATGGGCCACCACCAACCGGCTGCGCGCCGACCTGACGGCGCATGTCTTGCGCCTGGATATGGGCTTCCACAAGCTGCGTACGCCGGGCGAGTTGATCGAGCGCATTGATGGGGATGTGGGACAGTTGGCCGAGTATTTCGCCGAACTGGTGATCCAGTTATTCGGCAACGGCTTGCTGACGGTCGGGATTCTGGGGCTGATCTTCGTGCGCGACTGGCGCACCGGGCTGGTGGGGCTGGCGTATGCGGCGGCGTTGCTGCTGTTCTTGCGCGTCATTCAGAGCCGGATGGTGGGTTTGTTTGAGGGCGTGAGTCGGGTTTCGGCCGATCTTTTTGCCTTCCTCGAAGAACGCCTCACGGGAACCGAAGACCTCCTGCCCAACGGCGGCGCGCCCTATATCCGACAACGCCTCTACCCCCTGCTCAACCGCCACGCCGCCCTGCGCACTCGCACCTACACAATCGGCGCCCTCACCTTCACCACCAGCACACTGCTCTTCGTCCTCGCCCTGGCCGGCGCGCTCAGCCTGACGGCGGCCGGCTACCGGCGCGGCGATCTGACCATCGGCGCCGTTTTCCTGTTAGTGGCTTATGTCGGCCTGCTCGAATCTCCCCTCAACAGCGTGCGCCGCCAACTGGCTAATATGCAACGGGCCTTAGCCGGGGCCAACCGCGCGCGCGAATTTTTCACCTGGCAGCCCACCGTCCCTATCCCTGACGTTGAAACAGGTCTAACGGCTGCCCCCGCCACGCCAGCGGCCCCGGCCCTGCGCTTTGACAGCGTCGCCTTCACCTACAAAGATCGGCCGCCCGCTCACAGTCAGACCGAACCACCCGGCGGCGATCAAACCGTCTTACACGCGATTACCTTCGATGTGGCGCCCGGCCGCGTTCTGGGCGTGTTAGGGCGCACCGGCAGCGGCAAAACCACCCTCACCCGCCTGCTCTTCCGGCTGTATGACGTGGACGCCGGCAGCATCAGCCTGGACGGTGTAGATGTGCGCGCCATCGCGTTGGCCGCGTTGCGCGCGCGTGTGGGCCTGGTGACGCAAGATGTCCAGCTTTTCGCCGCCTCGGTGCGCGACAATCTCACCCTGTTCCGCGCCTACGACCCGCAGCGCCCCGCGCCCGACGATGACGCCATCCGCGCGGCGCTGGAGACGTTGGGCCTGGGCGACTGGTTACGCGCCTTGCCGGCCGGGCTGGATACCCTCCTGGAAGCCGGCGGGCAGACTCTCTCCGCCGGCGAAGCCCAACTCCTGGCCTTCACCCGCGTCTTCTTGCGCGACCCGCGCCTGGTGGTGTTGGATGAGGCCTCCTCTCGCCTCGACCCGGTGACGGAGCATCGGTTGGAGCGCGCCATTGACCGCTTGTTGCAAGGACGCGCCGCCCTCATCATCGCCCACCGGTTACGCACGGTGCAACGCGCCGACGACATCTTGATCCTGGAAGATGGGCGTGTGCGCGAGTTCGGCCCACGGGCAGCTCTGGCCGCCGACCCCGCCTCGCGTTTCTACGCCTTGTTGCAGACGGGTCTGGAGGAGGTGCTGGCGTGAGCGCAGGCATGGGGAATAGGCAGAGTGAAATTTCGGCCGATAAACCGACAAAAAAACCGGGGTTGGGTATATGGCGCGGCACATGGGCGCTGATCCGTTACCGGCCCGGCTATTTCCTGATCAATCTATTGGGCAGCAGCTTCTTCATCGCCACAGAGCTAATCCCCGGCCTGATCCTGCGCCGTTTCTTCGACGAACTCACCGGCCAGGCTGCCGCCACCTTGGGCCTGATGACGCTCATCGCCCTGCTGGTGAGCGCCCAAGTGACGCGCGCCCTGGCGAATCTACTGGGCGAATGGGGCGGCTGGCGGGTGCGCAGCACCAACGGCGTGCTCATGCGCGCGAACAGCCTGGACAACATTCTGCGCAAGCCGGCGGCAGCGCCCATCCCGATACCCTCCGGCGACGCCATCCACCGGCTTGATGAGGATTTAGGCGATTTTGCCGACTTTCCCACCTGGCTGCCAGAGTTAACGGGGCAAGCGTTGTTTGCCATTGTGGCGGTGATCATCCTGTTGCGCATCAACCCCGTCATCACCCTGGCGGCCGGGCTGCCGCTGCTGGCCGTCTTCTTCATCAACCGTTTCGCCTGGCGCCGCTTTCTGCTGTATGACCACGCCAGCCGGGTGGCATCCAGCCGCGTCACCGCTTTCCTGGGCGACATCCTGGGCGGCGTCCAAGCGATCAAGGTAGCCGACGCCGAAGCGGGCGCGCTGCATTATTTCGAAAAGCTCAGCGAGGCGCGCCGACAGGCCAACGTGCGGCAAGGGGTTTTTCTGGCCGCGGCCTTCTCGGCCGGGCAGAGCATGGGCGATTTGGCCGTGGCGCTGATGGTGTTGCTGGCCGGTCAGGCTTTGCGCAGCGGCGGGCTGACGGTGGGCGACTTCAGCCTGTTCGTCGCCTACCTGACCACCGTAGCGCACTTTCCGGCTAATATCGGCAGTTACCTGTCGGAGATCGCGCAGCAACGGGTGGTGCTGGATCGTTTACAAGAGATGCACCCGGACGCGCCGCCGGAGAGCCTGGTGGCGAATCGGCCGATTTACGAGCAGGGCCACCCTCCTACCGTCTCCATACCGGTCCTCACCGCCGCCGACCGGCTGGAGCGCCTGACGGTGCGCGGCCTGACCTATCGGCACAACGCGCCGGGCAATCGCGCCGCCGGCATTGAAGACATCAGCTTCGAGCTGCCGCGCGGCGCTTTCATCGTCATCACCGGCCGCATCGGCGCCGGCAAAACCACCCTGCTGCGCGCCTTGTTGGGGCTGCTGCCGCCGCAGACCGGCGAAGTAGGCTGGAATGGACAAACGGTAACGGATCCGGCCACATTCTTCACGCCGCCGCGCTCCGCCTACACCCCGCAAACGCCGCGCCTGTTCAGCGAGTCCCTGCGCGATAACATCCTGTTAGGGTTGCCGGCAGAACAGGTCAATCTGGCCGGCGCGCTGCATACAGCCGTGTTAGAGCCGGACATCGCGGCCCTGGAAAACGGCCTGGATACGCTGGTAGGGCCGCGCGGCGTGCGTCTGTCGGGCGGGCAGGTGCAACGCGCGGCGGCGGCGCGTATGCTCGTGCACAGCGCGGAGCTGTTGGTCTTCGATGACCTCTCCAGCGCGCTGGATGTGGAAACCGAGCAGCTATTATGGGAACGGCTGGTGGATGCGCCGGGGGCGGCCCGGCCGACATGCCTGGTGGTCTCGCACCGTCGCCCGGCGCTGCGCCGCGCCGACCACATTCTGGTGTTGGATCAGGGGCGTCTGGTCGCTCAGGGAACGTTGGAGGTGTTGCTGGCGACCTCGCCGGAGATGCAGCGTATCTGGCAAGGCGGAGAATGACCGCGCGGCGGCTCAGAAAATCTGGCGGGCAACGGGCTGTTTTCGGCCGAATCCACCCCACCCCCCTTTGCGCCCCCATCGCCATGACGCCCCCACCCTCTTTTACCGATAGAAGCCAACACGTCCAAACCCTGGTCGCCGCAGCCATCGCCGCCGCCCGGCCGGAGCAAGCCATCGCGCAACATGTGCAGCGCGTCGGCGAGCGCCTTGTGTTGCCCACCTGGGTTTATCCAGTGGGGCGCGGACGTGTATACCTGATCAGCGTGGGCAAGTCCGCGGCGGCTATGGCGCGGGCGGCGGCCGAGCAATTAGGCGAGGTTATCACGGCAGGGATTGTCCTGGGCAAAGAAAATTCGGCCGAAATTCCTCCCCCGCTGGTCTACTTTCAGGGCGGCCACCCCATCCCAACCCCGGCCAGTGTGACTGCCACCCAAGCCATCAGTCGGCTGGTCGCCGCCGCCGACCCGGATGATCTGGTGCTGTGTCTCATCTCCGGCGGCGCCTCAGCCCTGCTCACTGTGCCCGTCATCCCCCTGCCGGCCTGGCAAGCTCTCAATCAGGCGCTCCTGGCTAGCGGCTGCCCGATTGAGGGGGTAAACTGCATTCGCCAACACCTGGACCCTATCAAGGGCGGCGGTCTGGCGACCCTGGCCGCCCCGGCCCTGTGCGTGAGCCTGATCATGAGCGACGTCATCGGCAATCGCCTGGAATATATCGGCAGCGGCCCCACCACGCCCACGCCACGCCACAACGCCCAGGCCCGCGCCCTGCTCGACCGTTATGCGGTGTGGAGTCGTCTGGATACGACCACCGCCGACCTGGTGCGGGAACATCTGGCGCGGCCGGATACGCCGCTGAAGCTCGACGCCGCGCGCCTGCACAACCACATCATCGGCGACGTCAGCCTGGCCACCACGGCGGCTCAGGCCGCGGCGCGGCGGCTCGGTTTTGCGACCGAGGTATTAACCACCCATCTGGAAGGGGAAGCGCGCGAGGTCGGACGAATGGCGGCGGCGCTGGCTATGGACGCAGGCCCTTATCGCTGCCTGATTCTAGGGGGCGAAACCACCGTGACGTTGCGTGGGAACGGGTTGGGTGGGCGGAATCAGGAGTTGGCGCTGGCGGCGGCTATTGCTCTGGAAGGGTGGCCGCAGCGCGTGGTGGCTAGTTTCGCCACGGATGCCGAGGACGGGCCGACGCCCGTGGCGGGGGCGTGGGTGTCAGGGGCGACGCTCGACGAGGCGGCAGGGCGGGGTTTGGCGGCGCGCGCCTATCTGGATCATAACGATAGCTATCATTTTTTCACAGAGCTGGGGCAGGGGCATATTTCGGCCGAACGCGGCGCCAATGTTAACGATCTGTTGCTGATCCTGACCTATGCGCACGAGGCGGCCCGGCCATAGGTTCTTAATCGCCCATTTTCTCGATGGTGATCTGCAGTTGCCCGGTCTCCCCCCAAATTTTGTGGGCTTCGAGGCTGACAACATGATCATCATTGTCGGGGAAAAGCGCATCCATCACCGCGCCGATGATGTTATCCAGATCGGGCGACGGTTTAGCCGGTTCGCCGAGCATCAGGCGGCGCATCTCGCGGCTCCAGGTGTGCGGCATCGGCCGAATCGCCACAATCGTCAACTTCAACAAGCCCTCCACCCGCACCGGCCCAAAACGGCGGCGTAATTGCCGCTTCTTGAGCTGATACTCCGCCTCCATATAAACGCCGTTGCGCGTCATGCGCGGGCGCGCCTTGCCGAACGGCTCCATGTCCACCAGCCCGCTTTGCCGCACGACCACGCCTTGATACGTTTCCAGCGCGCCGCGCGGCGGGTCAAAACCCGGCCCGGCCCCATCGGCATAGCCGCCTGGCGGAACGCTGCCGGTCATGTGCGACCTGCCGTTGCCCACAGGATGGTGCGAGAAGGTTGGCAATCCATACGCCCATTATAGCGCCAGACGCGCAAAATAGAAAATATGTTCTATTGTGTTGCGGCACGGCTTGCTATGCGAAGTGGTTGAGTGGCGGCGGAATTTCGGCCGAATCCCCCCACCCTGCCGCGCCGACCCGATCCCTTGTAAGCCGCCGCTCCCCCAGTATACTAGAGGGCATCTTATACTACCCTGGCCGCCTCATCTGAGAGCAAACGTATGCGCACCTATCTTTTTTATGACATCGAAACCTCCGGCCTGAATCATTGCTTTGATCAGATTCTCCAATTTGCCGCCATCCGCACCGATGACCGGCTCCATCCCCAACAACAATATGAGTTGCGTATCCGCCTCCAGCCGGATGTCATCCCCTCGCCCGGCGCGTTGACCACTTGCCGCGTCACCCTGGAGGACATTCAGGCAGGCTACGATGAGTACAGCGCCATGCGGCAAATTCACGCCTGGCTGAACGAGCCGGGAACGCTCAGCCTGGGCTATAACACCCTCAGCTTCGATGATCTCTTCTTGCGTTTCTCCTTCTATCGCAATCTGCTGCCGGCTTATACCCACCAGTGGAAAGACGGCTGCGCGCGCGCCGACCTGTTTCCTCTGATGGCGTTGTATTACTTGTATCGGCCGAATCTCTTCACCTGGCCCATCATCAACGACAAAACCAGCCTCAAGCTGGAGCATCTGGCCTCCGCCAACGGCCTGGATGACGGACAGGCCCATGACGCCATGGTAGATGTGGCCGCCACGGTGCGCTTGGCGCAGCGCATGGCGCAAGATAGCGCCTTGTGGCAAACCGGCTTCAGGCTCTTCGATAAAGACTACGACGCCGACAGTCTGGCTCACTTGCCCACGCGCCGGCTAGGGCATGCCGCCTATCCCATCGGCGTCTTAGTCGAGGGTAGCTTCGGCGCCCGGCGTGATTTTCGCGCCCCGGCGCTCATGCTCGGCCCGATCGAGCGACAAACCAAACAGACGCACTGGCTCCGCCTGGATGATGCGCGCCTGCAATCGCTGGAACCGGGGCAACCGGGCGGGTTCCTGGTCATTAACAAAAAGTTAGGCGAGCTGCCGTTCGTCCTGGCCTTGAACGCCTCTGAGATGTTTTCGGCCGAACGACAAGCTCTTATAGAAGATAATCTGGCCTGGCTGGCCTCCCACCCGGCCATCCTGGACTCTCTAACCGCCCAGCACACCGCCACAGTTTACACCGAACGGCCCAATCTGGACCCCTACGCCGCCCTCTATCAGGTAGGCTTTCCCAATCGGCGCGAGGAGATGCTGGCGCAAGAGTTTCATGCCGCCTCATGGCCCACCAAAGCCAGACTGATCCCGCAATTCACCGGGGTATACCAGGAGTTAGCACGCCGTTTAGTGGGCAATCACGCCCCCGAGGTCCTCAGCGCCGAGGAGGCGGAACGTTACCAGGCCTATCTGGCGAGCGCCTGGCGCGCCCCAGATGCAGCCGAGCGCGTGGACTATAAGGGGCAGCCGAAATTGACGCCGACGGCGGCGTTGGCGGAGCTGACCAAACACCGCGCCGCGAATCTGGATGACGAACAGCAGCAGATTTTAACCGGTCTGGAGAGCTTTTTGCGGGCTGGTTGTGCTTCTTACATCTGAATGCCTGGGCGAATGCGGGATGGATTTCGGCCGAATCCTTTCCCCCTACCCTCCCCTCAGCGTGCCTGCCCGCCGCCGGCCTGTTTATCTGCATCAGTGATTTCATCATTAATTCACTATCAACCTATTTGAAAGCATAGTGAATTCACTGCTGTTCCATTATCAGACCCCAACGACAGCGCCAACTTGTTTTGAAATCACATGGTTGTATAGTAAAATCGCCATGATTCAATAATGAACTCATAGTGAATTCACTATTTACAGGCCATCCATGAGCAAAAGACAAGACAAAGTGTATGCGATTGTTAATCGCAAAGGCGGGGTTGGCAAATCCACCACCGCCATCACCCTGGCCCACGGCCTGGCCCGGCGGCTCGCGCGTCAGGTTGACGGCCGCTGGGAAGTGAGCGGTCATGTCCTGCTAATCGACCTCGACCCTCAAAGCAACTGCGCCACCATCCTGGGGCTTGATCCCGGCGAAGCCGACATCGGCGCTTTGCTCGCCGGCCGCCAGGAACCGGCCGATAGTGTTATTTCGGCCGATCGCTCCGAAGCCGGCTTTCCACGCGTCAACCTATGGCTCATCCCTTCCTCCACCGATCTGGTTAACGCCAAACAAGAGCTGATTCTGGCGAATTTCATGCAGATGATGACGGCGCGCCAGCACAAGAACGCCGTGCCGCTTCTCGATGTGCTGGAGACCCGGCTAGGTATCTTGCGCGATCGTTTTGATTACATCCTCATAGATTGTCCGCCTAACCTGGATGCTCTCTCCAATGCCGTCTATCACTTCGCCGACGCCGCCATTGTGCCGGTCAAGGTGGATTATCTCAGCGCCGCCGGAGCCGCCCAGCACGTCAGCGACATTCGCCAGGCGCAAATGGAGGGCATCGCCATCAACATAGACACCATCGTGCCCACCTTTTTTGTGCCCCGCCAGCTATTGGATCGGCAAATCCTGGCCGCCTTGCAAGAAACTTATGGCGCTCATCACGTGGCCGAGCCGATTCCCAAAGCTCAGGCCGTGGCCGAAGCGCCCGCTTTTCGCGGTGGAGCCACCTTGTATGAATATGCGCCCGACTCGCCGGCTACCCTGGCCTATGAGAAACTAGTTGAGAGGATTTATCACAATGGCCGATAAGAAGCTCGATAACCCCCTGGCTGATCTAAAAAGCTCTCCGGCGCGCCGCAGTCAGCGCCCGCTAGATAATCCGCTGAGTCAGGTGACGCCGGGAGAGGTGCGGCGCGCCATGAATCGTAAGGGCAAAGATACCACCCGAGCCGGTCGGTATTTGCGCCGCTCGTTTCTGATCGAGCCGGACATGGATGACGCGCTCAACCAGAAAGCGGATTCGTTGGGCGTCGGCAAGATGGAACTGGTGCGTTATCTGCTGGCCGTGGGTCTAGATCATCTGAGCCAGGGCCATGAACCGGTCAAACGCGAGGTGGTGACGCTGCGGTTAGAGAAGCCGGATTGGCGTTATTGATTTGCCCGCAGCTCGCCAGGCGTCGCCGCCGGTCAGCCCGACGGGTTAGGCGGGGCGCTCGGCCAAATGAGTGCGTCACCGTGACGGTGACGCACTGTAGGTAGAGAATTGCCATGACTTCAGAAAAAGCCCTGGTGCCTTTCGAACAAAAACAGGTCGTTTTTTATGACGATGAGATTACCGCCGTTTTGGTGCAAGTCGGCAACGTCAATCAGATTTTTGTCCCGATTCGGCCGATTTGTGACTTCCTGGGAGTGGCCTGGGACCCGCAGCGACGACGCATTTATCGAGACCCCGTGTTGTCGAAGCGCATAGAGTCTGTCACCCTGACGGTAACGGACGCCTATCGAACTGTCGGCCGAGACATGCTGTGTTTGCCATTGGATTACTTAAACGGTTGGCTTTTTGGCATAGATGCTAACCGGGTTAAGTCAGAGATCAAAGAGCGGATCATTCGCTATCAGGAAGAGTGTCACAAGGTGTTGGCCGAAGCCTTTCAAGAAGGTCGGTTATCGCTGGCAGACCCGATCTTCGATGAGTTATTAGCTCAGAACACGGATGAGGTTCAAGCTTATAAAATGATCCAGGCCATGTTGAAACTGGCGCGCAACCAAATCATGCTTCGCGCCGAACTGGAAGCCCACAGCGGGAAATTGTTGACGCACGATCAACAATTGGGAGAACATGCAGAAAGATTGGATCAACTAGAAGCCAAACTGGGCGATCCGGTGCGCTATGTGACCTCGGCGCAGGCCAGCCGCATCAGTCAGGCCGTCAAGGCGATTGCGCTGGCGTTGGGCAAGCGTAGCGCGCGCAACGAATTCGGCGGCGTTTACGGCGAGTTATACCGGCGTTTCGAGATTGCCGCTTATCGCGAGTTACCGGCGGCCAGATATGATGAAGCGATGCGTTTTCTGAGCGACTGGTATGCCAGTTTGACGGGGGGAGATATACCGTTTTGAGCGGGGAGGAAATGGGGAGATTCGGCCGAATTCGATCTAGGCAATCCCGCCTAATTCCTCTATAATGTGAACCATCTTTTCCCGGCCGCATTCGCCACAGGCAACAGATGCGACCGTTTACCAAAAAAAAAGGCCCTGTGAAGATCCTTTTGGCAGGGGCTTTTCACAAGGGCCGGGCGATGGGTGGGATAATTCTATTCCCTATCTGCCTAAATTATGGACAGAAAAATGATTTTCGTCAAGTCAGGACCCTCTATCATCTGGCTAGACTCCTAAACCTGACGAAATCTTCCGCCACTGCCCGCCCATAAGGGATTTATCGCTCTGAGTGGGGGATACGGCAGCACAGCGGCCTTCACCAGCCCGTCCATAACGAACACAGAAGCCCATCGTCTGCCGGCATTATTGATTCGCCGGCGAGACATGGGCTTTTTTTCTGAGCGCCCTCCTCAACCACAGCCCATCAGTTGCCGGATTGGCGGGTTGTGGTTGGCGATGGCGAGGAAAACTTGCCGACGTCGCCAAAAAGTAAAAAGGCCAGGTGTTCGTAGCACCTAGCCTTTCGATTCAAGTGTGAGAACCACATCATTCGCTGCGAGGGGTGTTCGCTACACCGCAGGGCAGTGACCCGTTTAGGGAGGGGTAGGACTACCCCATGTGGTTTATAACATAGCATAACAGGAAAACCGTTTTCGGTCAACCGCTATGGCAACAAGGTCACACGCCCATTTCGACTTTCTACCCGCCGGGCGCAGCGAGCTGTTCTATTTGCGCCGGGTCGGTAGGCGGCCGAGACTGCCGGCGCAGGGCCGACTCTGCCAATAGGACGCCGGTCGGCGTGATGGGCTGCCTATAAAGCAAAAAGGCCAGGTGGTACGAACACCTGACCGCTATTTCACCCATAACCACATATTCCGCGCCATGGATATATAGCGTATCCATTGCTCCGGCCCCGTAGATGGGGAGGGGGTTGATTGCCCCTTGTGGTAATAAACGAATAACAAACATGGCAAGGATAGCACAGCGCGAGACGCTCGTCAATGGCTCGTTTGTTCGGGGTTCATCCGTGGTTTCGGCCGAAATTCTGGCCGCCAACCACCGCCTCCTCGCTCAACGCCGCCTGATAACGCGGACCTCTCCCCGGTTAGAGAGGGGGGGAGCCGCGACCACTGACGGCTGTCCGCTGCCACCGCATCTAGGCTGGGAGAGCGCCCGGCTAAGTGAGCAATTACGGCGCAGGGAGAGGAATTCGGCCGAATCCGCCCCTCTAGCCCTCATCGTCCGCCAATCGCTGCCGCCTGACCCACCCACAAACCAACCACCGGCGCCGGCGCGCACAACCCTGGTCGCCCATCCCTCGCTCTTGCTGGCCCTCTTGCGCACTCAGCAAGCCCCCGTTGGCCGCATCTGGTTGCTCTGCCGCCATCTGGATACCGCCGGGCGCGGTTGGTTGCCGGTGGAAACGCTCCGCCGGGCCTTGACCGACCGACAAGCCCCGCTATATCTGTGCGGCTGGCGACGCCTGCGCCAATTGTTACAGCAGGGTAGGGGGGTCTTCTGGGAACGCGACAACCGTGACCGCCTCTGGCTCTACGGCGTTGCCCGCGTTGCCGCCCATCTCGGCATCGAGCGTCTGGCCGGCCGCCCACTCCATTTACCCCTCTTCGCCATTACCGGCTCTTTGGCCGCCTTTCGCGCCCACTGCTATGCTGCCTGCCATAGCGGCCGGCGTCGGCAAGGGGGGAGATGTGCGCCTATCAGTCGCGCCACGCTCACACGTCTGACCGGCACTCCGGCGCGCACCCAACGCGCCTACGACGCCCGCATCGGCGTGCGACGACAGGCCAACCACGCCTTGCTGGCCGTCCACCAGGCAGACGCCTATCAGGCGGCCGCCTTTCGCTACGGCCGGAGCTTGTTTCTATTCCACGATCCCCGCGGCCGACACGGCCGCCCCGGCCAAACGTACTTGGCGCGTCAGTTGCCTAATGGTTACCATGTGCCCGGCCATCTTCAGGCGGCCCGGGGCCGACAGAGAAAGATCAATCGTTGTCTTCAAGACCTTGTGACACACCCGGCGCAGGGGAACAGAAATCTAACGATGGATCGCCTTTATGTCGCTGCCCCGACCCACCTGGCTGCGGCCCAGCCTGACGCCAAACGCTTGTTTTATTGGCCCGCGCCCGGCGGCCGGCCTGCCGAGCAAATTTGGTATGCTTGTGGGTCAAACTGACCAGCCGGGCCGGAAATGTTTAGCCGCCCTTATCTCCGGTAATGTTTGGGTAATCGTCTCTACAACACCCGCTACAGGCGTTGCAACACCAAAGCCAACCAGGCGCCGTAAGTGATACAAGCGACGCCGATAATGACCAAAACCACATTGACCACGCGCAACACCATTGGGCGTGGGGCAACATCCAGCACAATCGCGCGCACCCCCAACAAGGCGTGCAAAGTCACCACTACTAGAAAGACCAGCTCAATGACAAAAATAAACGGGTTGGAAATGTAGGCAACGACGTCTTCAAACGTGCGTAACCCACCCTCCACCACAAAATGATGCGCAATCATGTGCAGAAATAGGAGCGACACCAGCAGCAAACCTGTGAAAGCTTGGACCAACCAGAGACCGCCGGCTGCATTAGCCTGGTTATCACGCGCTGCGGAAGATAGAGGTGAAGAATCCGTGCTCATCAATCAAATCTCCTACTGGGTGAAAACAAGTATGGCGCTCACCACAAATAACACCGCCCCCAGCGCCATAAGTCCTATCAGCAATTGGCGTTGATAGCGCGCAGCCACCCCCATACCCACCAAAGCAACCCGAATCCCATTCAAAGCATGATAGAGGACACCCAAGATTAGGATAACATCCAGGCTAAGGAAGAATGGACTGCGCGCCAGGGCCACAAAATCATCCCACCGCTCGGCTCCTTGCGTCAGCATGCGCAACACCCACAGGTGCACAAATAGATAGAGTGTCAGGCCGACACCCGTGAGACGGTTAAGGGCAAAAGCCCAACTGCCCAGGCGGCGATGGCGGACATCAAACCAGGCGCTAAGCGCCGATCGGGGGCGCGCCATTGGGTCTTGTCTCACCTTGTCCATATTGAATTTCTCCTAATCGGGCGTTCCCTGGCGGAAAAGGCGGCGGAGCTTACGCCGCGTGAGCGCGCGACGCAATCGCATGATGCTCTCGCCCGGGTTGACGTTGGACGGACATACCTCACTGCATTCGTAAGCCACATGACAACGCCAACAGCCGTGCTCCTGGTCAACCCAATTGAGAGCTGCTTGAGGGTCGCCGCCGCGCGGCTCTTCCACTACCCGCCAGGCCGCCGCCATAGCTGCCGGCCCTAGATAAAGCGGGTCGCTGCCCACTACCGGGCAGGCAGAGACACATAGCCCACATTCCAGGCAATTTTCATAACGGGTGTACGCCAACGGGCCTGTCTGGAGCAAGGCTTGGGGAGGGGCCGCGGCGGGGATGAGTTCGCTGCGGCGCACATACGCCATCTCTGCGCCGGTATATGTAGCGTAGAACGAATTCATGTCTACGACCAAATCGCTAATGATCGATAGATTATCCAGCGGTTCCACCACCACATCCGCTGCGCCGAGGGCTTCCATGTTCGTTACACAGGCCAACACTTCTTGCCCATTCACTTTTAGCCCGCAAGTGCCGCAAGAAGCATGGTGGCAAGAGTGGCGCAAGGTAAGGGTGGAGTCCTGAGTGCGCCGAATTTCCATGAGTGCGCTGAGCAGGGTCGTCCAACGGTTCACCGATTGCTTGAAGGTGTCGTAATGGGGGTGGGCGTCCCCCTGTTTATAACGGAAAACTTTGAAGGCTATCTCTCTTGCCATGATCTACGTGATTCGGCCGATTATCGTGGCCGATAATAAGCGGTGTGGGGCAGAAGCAGCACATCCCGGGTGCGACAGGCTGCGTGCACGCCCAGTTTTCGACAGACAACATCGGCCGCCGCTTCAGCCATGCCGCGTAGAGTTGTCGCTTTGCCGCCGGTGATAGTGATGAAACCCTCAACCCCTTCATCTACATGGTCGAAACATTTGAAGGTGCGGCTCAACTCACGGCCGGTGTCGGCGTCGCGCGGACCAATTAGCGGCCGGGCCGCCGACCAAACAGCGCGGAATTTAGCGCGTTTCACGGCAGGAATAAGCTCAGCGCCTTCCTCCCACATTGTCTGAATATGGGTTGCCGGCAATTCCAGATCATCGGGATCGCTGACAATCCATGAACTGGTGCCGATGATAGAAAGCCCGCGCTGAGGCACAATGATGTCGCCATCGCCGGAGCCATGCAAGCGATTGACCACCATATGGCATAAGCGGCCGTGAACGGCCAGCATCACACCCGGCGAGGGGCGAATAGGGACTTCCACGCCGACGAGAGCCGCAATTTTGCCTGACCAGGGACCGGCGGCGTTGACGATGATATCGGCGCCGATTGCGTATTCGCGGCCGCTGGTGTTGTCGCGCACGCGTAAGCCGGTGACAGCACCGCCTTGTTTAAGCGCGCCGATGACCTCGGTATAGGGCTTGATGACGGCGCCGTTGGCCTGGGCGGTGGCGAAGAAACGCAAGGGCATACGCATGGCGTCCATGGTCGCATCGGGAACTTGTACCGCCAGGCGCGTGTTGGGAGTCAGATTGGGTTCCAAGCGTAGCGCCTCGTCACGGGTCAGGCGGCGCGTGGGGATGCCGCAGGCCTGACATCCCTGGTTGAAGAGATGGCTGTATTCAACGTCGGCGTCGCTGATGGCGACGAACAGGCCGTCATTTTCTTCAAACGCACCTGGCGCGATCTTGCGCAGGATGCGGTTTTCTTGGATGCACTCGATGGCCGATTCCTGGTCATTCACGGCATAGCGCGCGCCGCTATGCAACAGGCCATGATGTCGGCCGGTTGTGCCGGAAGTGATTTCGCCGCGCTCGACCAGGGTGACGCGCAAGCCGCGCTGGGTCAGGTCGTGGGCAAGCGCGCCGCCTGTCCCCCCGCCGCCGATGATCAGAGCATGGAATTGGGACATAGGCTCATTTAAGCGACCCAGTCAAAGGTGCGGGTAACTGCTTTTTTCCAATCGGCGAACAATTGATCGCCGGCGCGGCTGGCGGGATTAGGGCGCCAGATTTTGTCTATGCCCCAATTGGCGCGCATGTCATCGGTGTTTTGCCAGAAGCCAACGGCCAAGCCGGCGGCGTAGGCAGCGCCGAGGGCGGTGGTTTCAGCAACTTTCGGCCGAATCACCGGCACACCCAGCACATCCGCCTGGAACTGCATCAGCAACTCATTGTAGACCATCCCGCCATCTACCTTGAGCGTCGTCAGCGGTACACCGGAATCCGCATTCATCGCATCCAGCACTTCACGCGTCTGAAAAGCGGTGGCTTCCAGGGCGGCGCGGGCAAAGTGGCCCCGATTGACGTAACGCGTCAGGCCCACAATCGCGCCGCGCGCATCCGACCGCCAGTAGGGAGCAAAGAGGCCGGAGAAAGCCGGCACGAAATAAATGCCGCCATTGTCTGGCACCGTCATAGCGAGCGATTCTACGTCTTTCGAGGAGTCAATGATTTTGAGGTTGTCGCGCAACCATTGCACCAACGCTCCTGTGATGGCGATGGAGCCCTCCAATGCATAGACGGCCGGCGCGTCCCCGAACTTGTAGCAGAGCGTGGTCAGCAAGCCATTCTTGGAATGGACGATCTCCTCGCCGGTGTTGAGCAACATGAAACAACCGGTTCCGTAGGTGTTCTTGGCTTCGCCGGAGCTGAAGCAAGTCTGACCCACGGTAGCCGCCTGTTGGTCGCCTAGATCGCCACACACGGGAATGCGCCCGCCGAACGGCCCATCGGTTAGCGTGTAGCCGTAGATGGCGTGAGCACTAGAGGGCGCAATACGCGGCAACATAGCCCGCGGCACGCCCATCACGGAGAGGATGTCATCATCCCAATCGAGCGTTGCAAGATTCATTAACAGCGTTCGGCTGGCGTTGGTGACGTCGGTGATATGTGCGCCGCCGGCGGCGCCGCCGGTCAGGTTCCAGATCAGCCAGGTGTCTATGTTGCCGAAGAGCGTCTCACCGCGTTCGGCCGATTCGCGCACACCGGGAACATTATCCAGAATCCAACGAATTTTGGGGCCGGAGAAATAGGTGGCTAACGGTAAGCCCGCCTGCGGACGGAAACGATCCTGACCGCCGTCGGCGGCCAGCGCGTCGCAAATCTCTTTGGTGCGGGTGTCTTGCCAGACTATGGCGTTGTAGTAGGGCCGGCCCGTCCTCTTGTTCCAAACGACAGTAGTTTCGCGCTGATTGGTCACGCCAACCGCGACAATGTCGGTTGCAATTGCGCCGGCTGCCTTCAACGCGCCCTTCACGACAGCTTGCGTACGCGCCCAAATCTCCAGGGGGTCATGTTCTACCCAACCCGGCTTGGGGTAAATTTGCGTATGCTCCAGTTGGTAACTGCCGACGGGTGCGCCGGCATGATTGAACAACATGCATCGGGTACTGGTTGTACCCTGGTCAATGGCGGCAACGTATCGGGTCATCTTGGGGGAATATCAACGTTGGAGGTTTCCTATCTCAAATTGCGCGTCGGGCGGCCGGTTGTAATTCATGCTCGAAGTAACGCCGTTGGAAGCGTAGCGCCACATTCACCAGGGCAATCATCACCGGCACTTCGATCAATGGGCCAATGACGGCAGTAAAGGCGACGCCGGAACCGATGCCGAATACGGCAATCGCGACGGCAATAGCCAGTTCAAAATTGTTGCTGGCAGCAGTAAAGGCCAGGGTCGTTGTCTTGGTGTAATCGGCGCCGACCCGTTTGCCCATCCAAAAGCTGACCAGAAACATTATCACGAAATAGAGGGTGAGCGGCACGGCAATCCGCAGCACATCCAATGGGATTTCGACAATACGCTCTCCCTTCAGGCTAAACATGATCACAATGGTGAACAGCAGGGCGATTAGCGTCAACGGGCTGATGCGCGGGATAAAGCGGGTTTCAAACCATTGCCGCCCTTTGGCGCGCAGTAAAAAGAAGCGGGTGGCAAAACCGGCCAGCATGGGAATTCCCAAATAGACAAAGACACTCTCGGCGATTCGGCCGATACTGATATGCACGACCGAGCCTTGTAGCCCAAAAACCTGAGGCAAGACGGTGATGAACACCCAGGCATAGACGCTATAAAAAAGCACCTGGAAGATGCTGTTGAAGGCCACGAGACCGGCGGCATACTCACTGTTGCCTTTGGCTAATTCATTCCAGACAATGACCATGGCAATACAGCGCGCCAGGCCGATCAAAATCAGGCCGGTCATGTATTCCGGGTAGTTGTGCAAAAAAAGAATGGCCAACGCAAACATCAAAACCGGGCCAACTAGCCAATTTTGCACCAGAGAAAGGCTCAACAACTTGCGATTGCTGAAAACATCGCCCAATTCTTCATATTTCACTTTGGCAAAGGGAGGGTACATCATCAGGATCAATCCCAGAGCGATTGGGACGTTGGTGCTGCCGACTTGAAAGCGATTGATCAGGGTTGGCATGGCGGGGAGCAAATAACCCAACGCAACCCCAACGACCATTGCCAGGAAAATCCACAAGGTCAGATAGCGATCCAAGGTAGACAGCTTTTTCGGCGAGCTATCCGATCGGAGCAGGGCTTGAGACATATTGTCCTTCTGGTATGGGTTTGTCCGCGCGGGCTTCAGGTAACAAGGTGTCAACTGTGTACAGCCGCTGGTCAAAATCATGGCTTTGAGGGCCGCATCTGGGGTGGCGTGGCTTGATGCGCTGTGGCTGGAAGAAAGCGGTGAACGCCGCATTCAATTGTTGTAGCGTCTCCATTTTGACGGAGTAATATATCCAGCGCGCATCCAGAGGGTCTTTTTCCACCTCCACCAGGCCGGCTTCACGCAAAATGCGCATATGGTGGGAGATCAGGCTAGGAGTCATCTCCAGCAGATCGCCCAGCTCGCAATTGCATTGCACGCCTTCGATGAGTAGGTTCAGAATCAGCAAGCGCCTGGGTTCGGCCAGGGCTTTGAGGAGGGCTGCCAGGCGGTCCAAGTCAGAGGGAGAAGTGATCAAATTCGGCATCCCGCACGATAGTTTAACAATGATTGAAGTATACACCCTGGCATCAATTTGTCAAAGCTGCTTTAGAAACACTCGACTGAGTAAAGGGTTTCGAGGTTGGAGGAATGTGAGGGCGGTTTTCGGCCGAAAACCGCCCTCACATAACGCGATAAAACCGATAGCCCCGCTACAACGTACCCCTCATGAAGTCCTTGCCTGCAACGCCATCGGTTTTTGCTGGTTGCGCATAAAGACAAACGCCCACATCAGATAACCGAAATACGCCAGTACCTCGGTCAACGAAGGATTGCCGTTGTAACCGAAAAGCGTTTTTAGAAGCTGACCCACCGCCGAGTCTTCAGATAAGATAGCATTGGTGTTCCAGACCTGCTCGACAATTGTCGGTATCCAACCGGCATCGTTCAATTCATGCACACCGTGAGCCAACAAACCGGCCGCAAAAAGTATCAGCAATACACTGGTGAATTGAAAGAACTGGCGCAAATTAAGACGGATCAGGCTAGAGAACATGGCCCACGCTAGAAATATGGCTACAGCCAACCCCAGCAAACCGCCGATCAGTGTGGCGCGCTCACCCGAAGTAAACGCCGTAGCCGTCAAAAAGAGCGCCAACTCCACGCCCTCACGTACAACGGCCAAAAAAGCCACAAGAAACAATGTGGTTTGTCCACGTTGAGAAGCTGCCTGACGTACCTCTGTCTCCAGAGCGGTTCCCATGCTTTTGGCCTGAGTACGCATCCAGAAAATCATCCAGGTCAGGATGCCCGCCGCCATTATCATGGTGATCCCTTCAAAAACTTCCTCCGTCTTACCTTCAAAAGAAGCGCCAAGCGCCTGTAAGACGACTGCGGCGACAAGACTAACCAATACAGCGCCGATAGTCCCTAGCCAGACCGTTGGTTTCAGGTCTTCCCGATTGATTTTGCGTAAGGCGCTTAAGAGGATGCCGACAATTAAAGCGGCCTCGAGTCCCTCTCTGAGCGCAAGCAGTAAGGCTGGTATCATAGTGAGTCACTCCTTGTTGTCACAGATATTACCTTGCATAATTATCGGTGGCGGCGTAGAGGAATCAAGCCAAGTCGTTAATTCTGGAATTAATAGGGGTCAAATTCTCTCTTTCACCTGAGGTCAATCTAAATTTAACGTGTGTCAAAGACCAACAACGCGTCTAATGGTTGGATAACCTGACCCGACAGGGTATCCTCTTGCGTCGGCGTAGCGCTTAGACCATCCAACAAGTCTACGCCAAAATTATCCGGCGGTCATTATGGCCCCGATGTACTTTCTTCACTAAAGGACCGCATTATGTCTGTTATGTTGCAAGCGTTTTATTGGGACTGTCCGCGCGAGGAAGGCCAGGAATTCAACTGGTGGAACTTCGTTAGCCAGAATATACCGGCTTTGGCGCGCGCCGGCTTTGCCAGCCTATGGCTGCCGCCGGTGCACAAAGCCGCTAACGCCTCCGGGATGGGCTATGATCCCTATGATTATTACGATCTGGGTGAGTTCGACCAGAAAGGCGCCGTCAAAACCTGGTTCGGCTCCAAAGAAGAGCTGCTGAACCTCATTGCATTGGCCCACCAACATGGCCTGAGCGTTATTGCCGACGTTGTTATCAACCATTGCAACGGCGCCGACGCGACCGAGGTCAATCCGCTCACCGGCCAAAGCCGCTGGACGCTTTTTCAGCCACGCAGCGGACGCTTCCCGCGCAACTGGGAGTGTTTCCATCCCAACCCTTATGAACGATGGGATGAGAGCACTTTTGGCGATATGCCCGATCTCTCTCACCGCAACCCATATGTCTACGCTGAAATTCTCAAAATGACGCGTTGGCTTATCGAAGAGATCGGCTTTGATGGCTTTCGCTACGATTTCGTCAAGGGTTATGGCGCGGGAATGGTGACTTCCATTCAGGAATATCGTTACGTGCGCGATGACCGGCTCATCCAACCCTATGGTGTGGCCGAACATTGGGATAGCGCTAAGGCCATTGAACATTGGGAAAATATCACCAATTTCTCGAATAGTAACCCGGTGGACGCTTTTGACTTCCCCCTGCGTGAAATGCTCAAAGCCATGTGCGACCAATACGGCTTTAGCTT
The DNA here is from genome assembly GCA_041918535.1 of Chloroflexota bacterium. Lineage (GTDB taxonomy): Bacteria > Chloroflexota > Anaerolineae > Promineifilales > Promineifilaceae > DAOTXO01. The sequence continues at coordinate 13,095 of JAYRVN010000436.1, read as the reverse complement.
GCGTAATCTGACAACCTGGGAAACGTTGTTGCGAGATCGGCCGGAGACGACGGTGACATTTGTGGAAAATCACGATCTGCGCGACCCCGGTCGGCCGATCGATCGGGGTAAACTGCTGGCTTATAGCTATATCTTGACGCATGAGGGGTATCCCTGCGTCTTTTGGAAAGATTATTTCAACCTGGGTTTGGCATTGGAGGGGACGCCGCACGGCATTGCGGCGCTCATCCAGGCGCATGAGGCGTACGCCGGCGGGGAAACGCAAGTGCTCTGGGTTGACGACGACTTATACATCATGCAACGAACTGGCTTTGAGGCAGCGCCAGGACTGGTGTATGCCCTCAACAACCACGGCGACGAATGGAAAGGAGGCTGGGTCAACACCCAGTGGCCTGGGGTTGAGTTCACGCCGATAGCGTGGTGGAGTCAGAGTGATTTGAAACAGCCGGAGTCCCCGCGCGCGCAGGCGGATGGGCGCGCGGAATTTTGGGCGCCGCCCCGCGGTTATGTGGTGTATGCGCCGCGTGTTTAGTTAGGTTGACGACATGCCGCCGCGTTTATGCGTTCAGCGGTTCCAAGCAGGCGGTGAAGTGGCGCAGCACCGGCGCTTGCGAAACGATGCGATAGCCGCGCAGGGTTTCACGCTGGGCATAGACGGCCAGAATCACCTCGGCCAGGTAATCTACGTGGCTTTGGGTATACACGCGCCGGGGGAAGGCCAACCGCACCAGCTCCATACGCGCGGCTTGTTCGCTCCCGTCCGGTTGCAGACCGAACATGACGGAGCCAATCTCGACGCCGCGCACGCCGCCGACCAGATAGAAGGCGTTGTTTAACGCCCAGGCCGGATAATGCAGGGGCGGGATATGGGGCAACATGGCGCGGGCGTCCAGATAAACGGCGTGGCCGCCAGTCGGCTGCACCATGGGCACGCCGGCCGCGGTCAATTTGTCGCCTAAGTAAGCGATGGAGCGAATGCGATATTGCAGGTAGTGTTCATCCAGGACTTCATACAGACCGACGGCGATCGCTTCCAGATCGTAGCCGGCCATGCCGCCATAGGTAGGGAAGCCTTCGGTGAGGATTTCCAGACTCCGGCAGCGAGCGGCCAGATCGTCGTCGTTCAGGGCAAGAAAGCCGCCGATGTTCGCCAGGCCATCCTTCTTGGCGCTCATGGTGCACCCATCGGCGTAACTGAACATCTCACGGGCGATAGCTTGTGGTGTTTTGTCGGCGTAGCCCGGTTCGCGTGTTTTGATGAACCAGGCATTTTCGGCAAAGCGGCAGGCGTCAAGGATGAAAAGCAGGCCATGCGCGTGAGCGATGGCGCCGGCGGCGCGAATGTTGGCCATGCTGACGGGTTGACCGCCGCCGGAGTTGTTGGTGATGGTGAGCATGACGGCCGGAATGCGTTCACGCCCGACGGCGCGAATGGTGTTTTCCAGCACGGTCAGGTCCATATTGCCTTTGAAGGGGTGAATCAGGCGCGGCTGTTGCCCTTCGGGGATGACCATATCGCGCGCTTCGGCGCCGACGTGCTCAACATGGGCGCGGGTGGTGTCGAAATGGGTATTGTTAGGGATGACGTCGCCCGGCTTGGCGATAGCGGCGAAGAGGATATGTTCAGCGGCGCGCCCCTGGTGGGTGGGGATGACATGTTTGAAGCCGGTGATCTCTCTAACGGCGGCTTCAAACTTATAGAAAGAGGTGGCGCCGGCATAGGATTCATCGCTGGCGATCATGGCCGCCCATTGGCGAGAGGACATGGCGCCGGTGCCGCTATCGGTGAGCAAGTCAATCAAGACGTCATCGGCGTGGAGCTGAAAGGGGTTGTAAGCTGCGCGAGTGAGAGCAGCCTCACGTTCAGCGTGGGTCGTGAAGCGAATTGGCTCTACAGAACGAACGCGAAAGGGTTCAATGATGGTTTGGGAATGAAATTCGAGCATGGCGGTGTTCTCATAAGACGATATCTATCGCAGCGACGGCGGGCGCAGGCGGGTGTCTGGGCGGCTGGGCGCGATAGCTTGCATGATAGAGCAGATGCAGCGAGTGGGCAAGCGGGGGCATGTCGTATCGGCCGATTTCGGCCGAATCTGTTACCCCCAATTCACAAACTTTTCGCATAGACAAAGTGCACGCAATAGAGATAGCCCATGCACGACCACATCATCACGACGGATTCTCTCACCCCTTCGGCCGATCTCGTGGCGGATCTGAACCGATTTTTATCGGCCGAAATTGCCAACGCGCTCGGACTCCAACCCGAAGGACGCCTACACCGCTTGTTCGATCCCCTCTTCCGCCTGCCGGCCGGGCGCTTTGCCCGTTTATTGGCCACGGCGGACGCCGGCGTCGCGCGGGATGGCTTTAGCGCCGGGGCGGGCTGGCTGGCGCAACAATTGGCCCTGCCCGCGCTGGTGCGCGGCCAGGAGAACGTCCCGAAAGAAGGCCCGCTTTTGGTGATGTCTAACCATCCGGGCGCGTATGACAGCCTGGTGCTGATTCAGGCATTACGCCGAGATGATTTGCTGGTGGTCATTAGCCCTATTCGCGCTTTGATGCGGCTGCCCCACTCGGCCGCCCATTTTGTGCAGGTTAGGCGCGGGCAAGGCCATGCCACCACGCGCTTAAACCAGGCGCGCGATCACCTGTTGGCGGGCGGGGCGGTGTTGATCTTTCCTACCGGTGTGGTGGATCCCGATCCCGATGTCATGCCCGGCGCGGCGGAGGCGCTGGGTGGCTGGTCGAGCAGTATTGGCTTATTGTTGAATGCCGCGCCGGAAACGCAGGCTTTGCCGGCTATCATCAGCCGTGTGCTTTCGCCGGGCTGGATGCGTTTCCCGTTGGTGCGCTTGCAGCCGGATGGCCCGCATCGGCGGCGTCTGGCGGAAGTTTTGCAGCTCAGTCAGTTGGTGTTGATGGGGCGGCAACGACCACAAGCGCCGCGCCTCTCGTTCGCGCCGCCGATGAGCCTGACGGCGTTGGGGGCCGATCTCGCGCCGGCCCTGGTCCGCGATCGGCTGGTTACGTGTGCGTGTGAATTGCTGGCTGCGCACGCGCCAGCCTTTGCGGGGTAGGGGGAGGGATTCGGCCGAATCCCTCCCCCTTGTCACGCTATTTACACCCAACCCAACAGGCGCGCCACAGTGGCTGTGATGAAACAGACGATAAAGGCCAGAGCCAGGGGCATGAGCGCCCCAAAAGTCGTCCATTTGGCGCTGCGAGTCTCTTTCCACATGGTTAAGATGGTGGTGGCGCAAGGGTTGTGCAACAAGGAGAACAGCATCAGGTTGACCGCCGTCAACATAGTCCAGTGATGCTGGCCGATGAGCAATTCGCGTAACGCGTCATAGGCAGGCGCATCGGTCATTGTGCCCAAGCCCATGTAGACCATCAACATGGTGGGCACGACAATTTCGTTGGCGGGAATGGCAATGATATAGGCCAGCAAGATGACGCCATCTAGTCCAATGGCTATGCCTAGCGGATTCAAGAAGCTAGCGGTGTGCGCGGCAAGAGATGTCCCGCCGACAAAGATATTGCCTAGAATCCAGATGACGGCTCCGGCAGGGGCCGCGGTCTGAATTGCGCGCCACAGGACGAATAAGGTGCGGTCAATGAGAGAGGTGTAGAGGATTCGGCTGATATTCGGGCGGCGATAAGGCGGCAATTCCAGCGTAAACGCCGAGGCCTCCCCCCTTAACAGAGTGCGCGACAAAACGGCCGACACAATCAACGTGAAGAGAATCCCCAATACGACCACCATGACGACCGAGCCGGCCGCCGCTACAGAAGCCAACGCCGGTGGGAAGGCTGCCGCCACAAAGACCGTCGCCAGCATGATCAACGTTGGGAAACGGCCGTTGCAGGGGGCAAAGTTGTTGGTGAGAATGGCGATCAACCGCTCACGGGGGCTGTCAATAATGCGGGTGGCAATGATTCCGGCCGCATTACAACCAAAGCCCATCGTCATTGTCAGAGATTGCTTGCCGTGGGCCCCGGCTTTCTTGAATAACCAATCCAGATTGAAGGCCACACGCGGCAAATAACCAAAATCCTCCAAAATGGTGAAGCAAGGGAAGAAAATCATCATCGGAGGCAGCATCACGCTGACTACCCAAGCCAGACCCCGATAGGTTCCATGCCAAAGGAAGCCGGTGATCCACGTCGGCACGCCCCAAAGGTCGAATAGTGTCGCGGCCTGGGCCTCGATCCAAAATAGCCCTTTGGCGATGAGGGCAGAAGGGACGTTGGCGCCGGTTATGGTGAGCCAAAAAACCACGGAAAGGAGCAACAACATGATGGGCAGGCCGAAAATAGGTGACGTGGCCAGTTGATCCAGGCGTTGATCCCAATCACGTGTGCGGCTGCCGACGGGTTTGACGGCGCGCCTGGCTATCGTTTCCGCATCGCTATAGAGCGCTTGCACCAGTTGATCGCGGAAATTGCCGCTCAACTCACGCCGCAGGCTGTCGGCCTGGTGTAAAAGGGTGTCCACAGAAGTTGTCGGGTCGGTGCTCATTGTGCGCCTTCCAGAGCCATTTTGCGGCTGAATTGCCGGACAGCGGAGCGTTGCCGGGCGGCGATGTCGAGTAGTTCGCCGCTCATCAGGGCTTGGCGCACGCGCAAATCGCCGTCGAGCAAACGCATGGCCACCCAACGCGGATTCGGCAGACCGGGCGCGACGCTTTCAATCAAGGGTAACAAATCCGCCACGGCGTGTTGAAACTCGCCATCCCCGCGCACGCGATGAGGGGCGGTGGTAATCTGCCCCTCAATGACATCCGCCACAGCGCTGATCAATTCGCGCAGGCCCTCGCCGCTGCTGGCGACGGTGGGAATGGCCGGCACCCCCAAATCGCGGGCCAGGCTGCGGGCATCTACGGTCAAGCCTTTGCGGCGCGCTTCGTCCATCAGGTTGACGCACACGACCACACGGTCGCTTATTTCCAGGACCTGCAAGACCAGGTTCAGGTTGCGTTCCAGGCAAGTGGCGTCGGTGACGACAATCGTGCAATCCGGTTGACCGAACAGGATGAAATCGCGGGCGATCTGTTCATCTTGCGAGGCAGATAGCAGTGAATAAGTGCCGGGCAGGTCTACCAGTTTGTAGCGTTTCCCAGCAAATTCGTACCCCCCTTCGGCGCGGGTGACGGTTTTGCCGGGCCAGTTGCCGGTATGTTGTTTGAGGCCGGTGAGGGCGTTGAAAACAGTGGATTTGCCGGTGTTCGGGTTGCCGGCTAGAGCCACCACCCGATCGAAATCTTTGACATTGATGCCCATTTGGGCGAGTGAGGCGTGAGCCGGACAGGTAGTACAATCGGCCATGAATTTAGCTCCCGGTGGAAGGCAGGTTGATGAGGACTTTTTCCGCTTGCTCGCTGCGCAAGGCAATGAGGGTTCCGCGTACGCGGTAGGCGATGGGGTCGCCGAAGAGGCTACGCCGTTCGGCCGAAACGAGGGTCCCCGGCGTCAGTCCCAGGTCTAATAACCGACGCCGGGTGAAACCTTGCAGGGAGTCATCCAGGCGGCTGATACTGGCGGTTTGGCCTGGGTGTAGAGAGTTCAATGTGCGCCCAGGCTCGGGCGCGGCAGCCTGAGTGGTGACAAAGATGTTGGCGGCCACGACGGGGGCCAGGGTGTAGAGTTTGTCACCATCGGAAAGCACCAGGCGTTGGGCGTTGGCTTCGATGAGGCGCACAATGAGGCCGGGGGAGATATTTTCGGCCGAAATCTGGCTAAAAATCTCCGCCGGCTCATCCTCCAAATGCACAATCCGCGCCGGCGCGCCCACCGGCCAATCCGTCAACGGCGTGCCGATCGGCGTGGGTAGCTGCCCATCCGCATCCGGGATCGGATCGCCGTGCGGGTCAACCTCTGGATAGCCCATAGCCGCCGCCAACTCCTGCACGGTCTCTGGGGCGCGGTGGTGTTCCCGCCGCTCCGCTTCGGCATGGATGTCAGTCAGTGGCATACGCGCTTCGTCCGCTAAATAGCGTTCCCACAGACGGTGCGCGCGAATGACCTCCACCGCCAAGCGCTCGCCATCGGGCGTCAGACTCAACCCATTGGCGCGAGAAACAACCCAGCCTTGCGTTTCCATCTGCCGCACCAGCTGGGCTGTGGCCGGCAAGGCGAGTTGCAGCGCGCCTGCCAGCGATTGCAAATTAGCCAATTGGCCTCGCCAGGTGATCGCATGGAGATGTTTGAGCGCATCTTCCGCTAAAATACGTTGGCGGGCGATGGTGTAACGTCGCCAACGCGCCAGCAACCCCAAACGCGGCCAGAAGATTGCCGCCACGCTTAGAACGGTCAGGCTAAACCAGAAAAGGATGGAATCGGTCATAAGTGTTTATCAGATGGTTGAACGTTGCTCACTGTTTGCTCGCGCGTCACGCATTGGTCGCCTGGCGGCGCGGTCAAATGGGTCAACGCCGCTAAGTTTTGGAAAATTTAGGCGAGGCTAAATCTTGACTTTATTATACGCGATTGATGGTGGTTGTCAAGCGGGATAGGGTAAAACGGGGTAATGGAGCTGATTCGGCCGAATCAACTTATGGCAGAGCCGCCAGATGTGTGATCGAGTCTGTTATAATCAGGCCTGCTGTCTAAGGAGTTCACAGATGACAACTATTCCCCTGATTCGTCGCCAAACCTTCTTTGGTAATCCCGACAAAACCCTGGTGCAACTTAGCCCGGACGGAGCCTACCTGGCCTATCTGGCTCCGCGAGAAGGTGTGTTAAATGTATGGGTAGCGCCCCGGCATGATTTAGCCGCCGCCCGGCCAATCACACAAGATACCGGTCGCGGCATTCACCTCTATATGTGGGCGTATACCAACCGGCATATCCTCTATATCCAAGATAAAAACGGGGATGAAAACTGGCGTTTATACAGTGTGGATGTGGCGACGGTTGCCGTCCAAGACCTGACGCCTTTTGAAGGGGTCCAAGCACAACTTAGACACACCAGCCATCTTCTGCCTGAGGAAGTTGTTGTCGGCCTGAACAAGCGGGTTCCGCAATGGCATGATCTCTATCGGCTCAACCTGGTGACGGGCGATATGACCCTGTTGGAACAAAACGATCGCTTCCTGGATTACGTGCTTGACGCGCACAATCGGCTCGTCCTGGGGCTGCAAATGACGCCGGATGGCGGGCTGGAGGTTTTCCGACGCTCGCAAACGGAGGCGTGGGAAGTCTGGGACAACATCCCGGCGGCCGACATGTTAACCACTGCTCCGGTGGGCCTGGACAAAGAGGGCGCGACGCTCTTTCTGAAGGATAGCCGAGACCGCAATACGGCGGCGGTGGTCGCGCAAAATTTGGCAACCGGGCAGCGGACTGTTTTGGCGGAAGATGCTCAGGCAGACGCTCAGGATGTGATGCTGCATCCGACCGATAAACGGGTGCAGGCGGTCAGTTTTGTGTATGCGCGTAAGGAGTGGCAGGTTCTGGAGCCATCTTTGGCGGCAGATCTGGCATTTTTACGCGCGCTGGCGGATGGGGAGGTGGAAATAGCCAGCCGCACTCTGGACGACACCTTCTGGGTAGCCCGCTATGTGGTGGATGATGGCCCGGCGCGTTTTTATTTATACGATCGGCCGAATCGCGCCGCCCATTTTCTTTTCACCGAGCGCCAGGCCCTGGAGAACCTCCCGCTGGTTAAGATGCACGCCGTGGTGATCCCGTCGCGTGACGGGCTGGACCTAGTGGCTTACTATTCGTTGCCACAAGGGAGTGACGCGAATGGCGAGGGGAGGCCGGATCGGCCGATACCCCTGGTGTTCAGGCCGCATGGCGGCCCCTGGGGACGTGATTTCTGGGGATATGACCCATGGCATCAATGGTTGGCCAATCGCGGCTATGCCGTTTTGTCCGTCAACTTCCGCGCCTCCACCGGGCTTGGCAAAGCGTTTACCAATGCCGGCGATCGTCAATGGGGCGAGAAGATTTTGGAGGATCAGGTTGATGCCGTGCAGTGGGCCATCACGCAAGGGATCGCCGACCCAGACAAAGTCGCGATCATGGGCGGGAGTTTCGGCGGCTATTCGACGCTGGCCGGACTGACCTTCTACCCGGAGCTATATGCTTGCGGGGTTGATCTCGTCGGCCCGTCAAACCTGGTCACCTTGTTGGAATCTATGCCGCCCTACTGGAGGCCGATGGTGGAGCTGTTTACCACCCGGGTGGGCGATCATCGCACCCCGGAGGGCCGCGCGTTGCTGACTAAACATTCACCCCTCACCTATGTAGAGCGTATCTGTCGCCCCTTGCTCATTGGTCAGGGCGCAAACGATCCCAGAGTCAAGCAGGCTGAATCCGACCAGATTGTCGGCGCGATGCAAGCCAGGCATATTCCGGTGACGTATGTGCTCTATCCGGATGAGGGTCACGGCTTTGCCCGCCCGGAGAATTGGCTGTCTTTCAACGCCATCGCCGAGGCGTTTCTGGCAAAATGTCTGGGTGGGCGTTACGAGCCAATCGGGGAGGATTTCACGCATTCAAGCCTGCAAGTGCCGGCCGGCGCGGAGGAAATACCCGGTTTGTCGGCGGCGCTTGGGTAGGGGTAAGTTTCAAATCTGCCTTACTGGACAAGGGGCGATTTTATGCTAAGATGTGGGCGCAGCTATGGGAAAGTACGAGCGCCCGGCCCCGGTTCTGCCGGGGTGACGAGGTGAAGGTTTCCTGAGGCGACTCAGGACTAATGGGCTGCATGGCCGGCCCAGAAAATCGAAAGATCGGCGGATGCCTTCCAGGCGTGTCACAGCCTGATGTTTTCCCGAACAGAGCCCTACGCTCAAAAGCCCGTTGGGCTGACAAAATGTAGGGCAGTGACCGTTAGTTTGCAGACTGGACTGAACCAGGCTGTAGGGATTCTCATAACGCTAAACATATTCTAGCGGGGTATACCTTGCCCGGAGAGTCGGAATCGGCCGAATCGCGCTGCCTTCTCCGCTGCCGGACAGCATACCCCCTTCATCTTTGGTTGCATAGCCGACAACCGGCCGTTGTTGCCGCCTGTGACGCATAGCCGGCAACGCTTGGGTTAACAAAGGAGCTACTCGAATGTGTCGTAATGTCAATGTCTTCCTAAGCCCCGTTTCCATCGCCGATGTTCTCTTCAAAGCGAATGGAGATGATACCTACACCCCCAACTCATCCCAGACCATCCAGGCCTATCTGCAGTCCCGCCTGGATTATTCGTGCCGTATAGCAGAAGATTGCACGAAGAAAAGCACGAAGGCCGGCTATGATGCCGGCGGCATCGCCGTGGGGGTCATCCCTTTGGCGGCTGCCGTAAACCAGATCCAGGCAACCCTGTCACCCGCCCAAACGCTCTCGCGGAGTGAAGTAGAAGCGTATAGTGCGCATTTACAAGAGCAGCTATTCACAACGGTCAAATGCGCCAAAGATGGCGGCGATATTCTCAAAACCTGGCCTGTTCTGGCAGATCGCTTGCAGTTACAGAGTCTGGACTTTGTCACCAACTGGGCCACGCATGTCCGCCAGGCTTCACAAGGGGATATGTATTCGGAAAGCAACGCGCATCCCCATTACGAGGTGTTAGCCCGGCCGGTGATGCGTATTTACACCCTCACGGAAGATGGCCAAACGCTGGTTGTCTCTGAAGAGGCCGTCGCCTGGGGGACCAGCCTCTTCTTTGACACCCATAATGGCGACATCAATGATGCGGCGCATTACAAAGCCTTTCTAACCGAGGTTGGTTTTGTCTTCACATCCAATTCCGATTCGTGCGTGGAGCCGGCGCTGAAACGCTTCTTGTATGAGCATTTGCGGCGCAACAAGGTGGATGGGGCGTTGCATAAGTTGGCGTTGGATGAGGGCTTTTTACCGGATGATCACTGGGGTTCGGCCGAAACCAAAGTATCGGAATTGCTGACCCTGGCCCGAACCCTGCAAGCCCACGGCACCAAAAAAGTCACGATCGCGGCGGCGTTGGCGGCGCGCATCTTTGAGTATTCGCATAACAAAAACAAATTCACTTTTCAATCCTACACCCCGGTGGGAGAGGTACGCCTGGGCGTATTAGGCGGCGGGACCTACAGCATGACGCGCGGCGGGCGGGGTAGGGGGGGCGAAGAGGGCGGCGAACTGATCTTCTACATCCCCAAGCCCCACGACACGCGCAATTACGGCCGCATCGCCTTTCTTTCCGCCTCCGAGGAAAACGCCCTCAAGCAACAGGTCGCCTTGCTCTCCGCCTCGGCGCTAAGCCAGGGGCAGGTGCAATTGGCCCAGCCGCAGGAGGAAGCGATTACTTTCTTGCCGGGCGTGCGCGCCAAAGCCTGGATCACTGAAGGCGTCGCGCCGATTTACGATGTCTTTGCCGGCGAGATCGTGGAGGTAACGGCCGATGGCGACGTGCGGCTGTTCGATCTCTATAGCGGAGAGCTGATTCCATTGCTCCCATTGGAAGCCGCCGATACGTCGCTATCTGGTCGGCGCGAACGCCTGGCGCCCTTGAAAGTGTTCGACATCCGCTATTTTGACGCTCAGGGGCAGGTGATCACATGTCCATACAACAAGTATGGCGAGGAAATCATGGTCATTCAGCCGTTGGCTATTCAGAAGAACAGCCAGAAACTTTTCCGCGTAGACGCTGATGGCTGTGTACAGATCAACCCGGGCGCGACCGGCATCGGCTTGCGACTAGGGACAGACGACCCCGAAGAGTTGAGGGCGCGGGTGCGACAATTGACGCACATCATCACCGGGGCGGCCGGCACTTCTTACCTGGTGAACACCATTGCCGCCAATATGGCCCGCAAATTGAGCCTGCACACGCTGCCGATTATCAACCTGGATGGTTTCACCGGTTCCGATACGCTGCCGCCCTATGTGGGACAAGAGACGTTGTTTATTGCCAACTCCAATTCCGGCGGGACTTCGGATACCATCAAACTGGCGCACGAGTTGGCGACTATTCAAGCGGTTCTGACCAGAGTGCGCCATGAAATCGAGCGGCGCGATCCGACCTTGCCCGCGGTGCAGGTGTTGCAGGCGCGCCTGACGGAAATCGAAGCCTTGTCGGCGACCGGGAGCGATTATGCTGCCTGGCCGCCTCATTTACAAGCCTTTCTGAAATCCCGGATGCCCTGGGTGTATGTGGTTACCAACATTGAGGCCAGCGCCCTGGGCAGTATGGGGCGGGGACTGGACCCCATCATTCTATCGGCTGCCGGCGCGGGCGTGACCAATTTGCCGGAAGAAGAATGCGTGGGGTCTACCTTTGCCGCGATCGCTTCCACGCAATGGCAGATGGCTTTGTATACCTATCTGGGCGAGTTGCGGGGGGATATATCGGCAACCTATGCCTCGAGCATTTATGCAGAGTTGGCGCGTTTACCGGAAGTGGTGCGACAAATCGTCAGCGATGCCACTCTGGCGGAGCAGATAGCGGCTATGAGTGAAGAGTTGGTGGGGGGCAATTTCGATTTTGTCTACACCGGTTATGTGGATGGCGTGCCGGAGGAGCAAGCGCATAAGGCGGCGGAGATGATTCAGGAGATGTTTGCCGGGTGGAATTTTTTTCAATTCCAGCATGGCAAGTATGCCCACATGAAACGACGCACCCGGCACACGGTTGGCTCGGTTTTGGTGCATAATGCGCCGCCGCCAAGCTGGCCTTTTTTCAACGCCCGCGCCTTGAAAGCGCCTAAGGAGATTGGGCCGCGTGTGGCGAATTGTATTGTGATTGCGCATGTCAGCGACCGTGAGAAGTTGGCGGCTATTGCTGATTATGCGCCGGATTATATTTTCACTTATCCGGTGGATAGCGTGGCGCTTTATCCGTTTCAGGTGTTGATTGTTGGGCATTTGATCTCTTATTTTTGGGGGCTGAAGAAGAAGGAAATCGGCCGAATCGTGGAAACCTGGAATCAGCCTTTTGTGGAGATGTTACGACAAACGCCGCGCAAGGAGGGAGAAATTTCGGCCGAAATTCGCCGTCAGGCAACCGAACACGCCCGACGCGTTCTGGACGAGTTCCTCACCCTCTGCGCCACCCAACATTACTTCGACCGTCTGGAAGGGCAGCGCAAGAGCGCCATCCTGCAAGCCCTCGCCATCCTGGCTGACCAGGGTGAGTCCTGGCGCAAGATATATCAATTTACCACCAGCGGATTACTCCCCGAAGCCGATGTTACGGTTCCGCTCTACGAAAGCTACGCGCCGGCTGCGCCTGTGGACGGCCAGACCTACTGGCACATCCTCAAGGAATTGGCCTTCGAGTTAAGCAGCACCGAACAATCCAAACAACTGGCCGATCACTTTTTGATTGACGAGACGGGCCGCACCCTGCCCTATCAGATCACCTTGCAATACAATCAAAAGCGAGCCCGGCAGGCGTTCTTATACGATTACCTGATCGAGTATGAAGGATTGAGCACCTTCTATAATGTGGAGCCGGTTCACCCGCCGAAGATTGCTAAGGCAAAAAAGGGTTGGTTATGAAAGGCGGCGGGCTGTCCGGGCTAGGGGGCCTATCGGCGGCCTGGCCTACGCTTCAGGCGATCATTGCCTCTGTCATGACATCCCGCCGCAAAACATCCTCTTCCGTCTCGCGCCGCCGCGCCACCCAAGCCTGATCGCCGCGCACCATCACGGTTGCCGGGCGAGGCATGGCATTGAAGTTGCTGGCCGATACCTCTTGATAGGCGCCTGTGTCCAGCAGGGCAAAAATATCACCCACGGCCAACTCCGGCACGCGCACCGTCGGCAGAAGTCGGTCGCCGTAACAGCTCCGTCCGATCACATCCGCTTTGACTGTCATCGGGGCGTCCGTCCTGTTGGCAATGCGGTAATCGTGCAAGTGGTGCTCATAACGTCCGCCGGTGAACCAAAATTCGGTTGTGTCCAGCGCCACCAACAGCCAGTGGATAGGCGTTGTGATTCGCTTGATGGCTTTCACGCTGGCCAGATGAATGCCGGCGTCGCCGTGGATGGCGCGGCCCGGCTCCAACTGCAACATGATGCCGGAGGGGTCCAGGCCGTGGCGCGGCAACTCCTGGCGCAAGGTGCGCGTGCAGACTTCTGCGTAGGCTTCAATGCTGGGGGCTGTGTGGGTATTGG
>JAYRVN010000435.1:0-4562 GCA_041918535.1 Chloroflexota bacterium | reverse complement strand
CTGGGCCCCCTTTTGGGGGGATTTTGGGGGTTTTGGCGGGGCACGTTTTCGGCCTAACCCTACCCCCCGCCACACCGGCGCAATCCGCTTAGGCCAGAGTGCGCCGGCCTAGATTTTGCCACCGTGATTCTCAGCTCAAGAGACGCGCCAGGGCGAAGGCGGCCGCCGCCGCCAACCCACCTACCAGGATCGTCTGCGCGCCGCCGCGCCAGGGGCTGATGCCGGTGAAACGTCCCTTGACGAAGCCAAAGATAAAGAGAGCCAGCAGGGTGACAATCACCGAAATCGGGAGCGCGCTGTTCACATCCGACGCCAAAATGTAAGGGGCGAGCGGGATGAAACCGCCGGCGATATAGGCCAGGGCGATGGTCAGGGCGCTCGTGCGGGCGCGCGCGGGATTGGGCGCTTCTAGCCCCAATTCGAAGCGCATCATGAAATCCACCCAGCGTTCGCGCTGGCTGCTCAAAGCGGCGACAACGGGCTGGATGGTTTCGTCGGGCAAGCCATAGCCGCGAAAGATGGCGGCTACTTCTTCGGTTTCGCGTTCCGGCAGGCGATCAATCTCGTCGAATTCGCGTTGGCGTTCGGCCGAATAATGTTCCATGTCCGTCCGCGCCGCCAGATAGCCGCCCAATCCCATCGCGATCGAACCCGCCGCAATTTCTGCCAGACCCGCCGTCACCACTAAAGCCGTGGAATTGACGGCGCCCGACAGCCCGGCGGCCAGGGCAAACGGCACCGTCAGGCCATCGGACATACCGATGACAATATCGCGCACCGTCTCGGTCGCCGTAAAATGACGTTCAATATGTGGTGTTGCCGGCATAACGTTTCTCCTTAGCTTGAAATTTCGCGTCGTTAAAAATGCGAATGGTGACATGAATACGCTCAGCCGCCCATCCGAAGAATCCCGGTTATCCGCCCTGTTGCGGCCCTAACAGAAAGGCCAGCGGCAAATGCGCGCGTTGGCGCCAGGCCCGTTCTGAATGTTCCGCCCCGTCAAAGCGCAACGTTTGCCAATTCACGCCTTCTGCATACCCTTTCTCCCGCAGCAGGGCGTCTACTTGCGCCTGATAAGGCGCATATAGCTCATCCCCTTTGCCGGTTCCATAATCGAAGTACAATTTATGGCGGCCCGCCGGCGGCAATGTCTCACGCAAATAGGGCAGGCTCAAATCGCCCAGGATCGGCCAGTGAGTAGAGACACAGGCCACCCCGCCAAAGACCTGGGGATACTCGCACACGGCATAGAGGGAGATGAGTCCACCCATGCTGGACCCCAAGACGAACGTATCCTGGGGGCCGGGCAAAGTCCGATAAGCGCCATCCATGTAAGGTTTAAGTTCGCTGACGATGAAGCGCAGATAGTTATCCGAGTCAATCCGGGTGCGCAAGCGCATCCAGACGCGCAGGCGAGCGCGCCAGGCGGGTTGCAACGGGCGGCGCGGCAGATATTCCGCCACGCGGCGGGACGTGTTCCAAATGCCGACCAGGATGGCTGGGCGCGCCTGTCCCTGGTGGAGCAGTGTCTCCAACGCCGTATGCAAGCCCCAATCGACACCGATATAGGCTGTGGCGGGGTCGAAGAGGTTTTGACCATCATGGGCGTAGAGGACGGGATAACGGCCGCCCGTGTCGGCGTCGTAGCCGGGCGGCAGCCACACATCCACACGACGCGGCGCGATAGTTTGAGAGGTCAGATGGGTGTGGGTGACAAATCGGCCGGGCATAGGTAGTTCCTGATAGGCGGGGTGTTGGTGGTGAACAAGGCTAATTATACGCCGGTTCGCGCGGGCGAGCAGGCGCGAGGGCTTGGCAGCGCGCTCTGAAGTGCATACAATCAACCCATATCGGTCGGCAGATCGTCCTGCGCTGCCGGTCATCTAGATTAAGGATAAGGAGTTTCCAATGCTGGTAAAAGAACGTATGTCACAGCCGGTGATCACGGTGAACCCTGATATGCCCATCATGGAGGCCCTGGCGTTGATGAAAAGCGAGCGTATCCGGCGCGCGCCGGTTGTGGCTGACGGCAAAATGCTGGGAATCGTTTCGGAGAAGGATTTGCTGAACGCCGGACCATCCGATGCCACGTCGTTGAGCGTTTGGGAAGCTAACTACCTGGTCAGTCGGATCAAAGTGCGCGATGTCATGACGAAAAAGGTGTTGACGGTGGATGAAGACACCCCGATCGAGGAGGCGGCGCGCATCATGGCGGATAACAAGGTGGGCGGTCTGCCCGTGACCCGCGCCGGCGAAGTGGTCGGTGTGATTACCGAGACCAATCTGTTCCGGGTTTTTCTGGAATTGATGGGCGCGCGGGAGAAAGGCGTGCGTGCGACGGTGTTGGCGCCGGAGAAGCGGGGCAGCCTGGCGAGTATCACCCAGGCGGTGGCGGAAGCCGGCGGCAACTTTATTGCGTTCGGTCAATTTTATGGGGAAAACCCATCCAATCGGCTGCTCACATTCAAAGTGGTTGGCCTGGATGAAGCGCAGATGCGGACGCTGATCGCGCCACTGGTGGAAGCTATTGTTGATATTCGGACGACGGGTTGAGTGGCAGGACAGGCCGCGAGGCGGCTGATGGTTGGGTTATACATGACTAGATTCGGCCGAATCTCTACGGCCATGACCTAGCGGATATGTCGGCGTCCGGTGATTTTTCAGCCAGGCCCGGTTCTGGGCTGCCCATCAACGGGTTGCCGTCAGTGGTCGTTGCCGGACATCTCTGCCTCGACATCTTTCCCGACCTCAACCCCCTCGCGCCGAGCGATCTGCCGGCCCTTTGCCGGCCTGGGCGCTTACAACAGATTGGGCCGATCACATTCTCCACCGGCGGCTCCGTTGCCAACACCGGCCTGGCGTTGCATCGTCTGGGCATACCCGTTCGGCTCATGGGCAAGGTTGGGGCAGACACCCTGGGGCGGGTTGTGCTTGAAATCATTCGCGCCCATCGGGCGGATCTGGCCGACGGATTGCTCCTTGATGCCGCCTCCACCACGTCTTACTCGCTCATCCTCAGCGTGCCGGGCGTTGACCGCATCTTTTGGCATCATCCCGGCGCCAACGACACCTTCTGCGCTGACGATATTGATTATGCCGCAGTCGCCGAAGCCGCCATTTTCCATTTGGGCTACCCCCCGCTCATGCGCCGCCTGTTTAGCCGGGACGGTGCAGAAATGGCGCGCCTCTTCCGGCGAGTTCAAGAGTCAGGTGTGATCACCACTTTGGACATGGCCTTGCCTGATCCGACCTCGCCCGGCGGGCAGGCCAATTGGCCGGCCATTTATCGAGCCGTTCTACCCCATGTGGACATTTTTCTGCCGAGCCTGGAGGAGCTGTTATTCACGTTGGATCGGCCCCTCTATCAACAATTATTGGCGGCGGGCGCAGGCGATCTATTGTCCCAGGCGACGCCGGAGTTGCTCAGCGACATGGGCGCGCGCCTGTTGGCCCTGGGGGTGAAGATGGTCGTCCTCAAGCTGGGCGCGCGCGGCCTCTATCTCCACACCGCGTCCTCGTCTGCGCTGTCCGGATTAGCGCGGCCGGGCTGGTTGAATCCGCAGACCTGGGGGGATGTGGGCTTGTGGCAGCCTTGTTTCCAGGTGCAGGTTGTCGGGACGACGGGAGCGGGCGATGCGACCATCGCCGGGTTCTTGAGCGGCCTGCTGCGCGGCTTGTCGCCCGATGAAACGGTGACGGCGGCGCTGGCGGTGGGAGCGTGCAATGTTGAGGCGCATGACGCGCTAAGCGGCTTGCGCTCGTGGGAGGAAACGCTCGCCCGCATCAGCGCCGGCTGGCCGCGCCTTCGGGCCGGCCAGGGAGTCGTCGGCTGATGCTCCGGCGACGCGCCCTCAATGCCGGCACGTTGGGCGGCCTGGCGGCGATTTTGCTGTGGAGCACCACGGTCGCTTTGGCGCGCAGCCTGTCGGAGCAACTCGGCCCGTTGAGCGCAGCGGCAGCCGTCTATCTGGTGGGAGGGCTGGCTGCACTCATTCGCCTGGCGCATCCAGGCGGGCGGCAGCGCGCCTGGCGTCAATTGCCCTGGCGTTATGTGCTGGGTTGCGGCGCTCTCTTTGTGCTATACATGCTGGTCTTGTTTCTCGGCGTAGGTCGGGCGGCTACCCGCGCCCAGGCGCAAGAAGTGGCGTTGTTGAATTATCTGTGGCCGGCGCTGACGATCCTGTTCTCCCTGCTGATTCTGGACAAGCGAGCGCACTGGCTGCTTGTCCCCGGCACGCTGGTGGGGCTAACCGGGGTTTTCCTGGTGCTCACCCAAGAGGCAACGGTTAGTTGGTCGTCGTTTACGCGCAATCTAGCGGGTAATCCGACGGTTTATGCTTTGGGCCTGGCGGCGGCGGTGACGTGGGCCTTGTATTCCAACCTGACGCGGCGCTGGGCAGGCGATTCTGACGTGGGCGGGGTCGAACTATTCCTGCCGGTGACGGGTCTGGTCTTGTTCAGTTTGAGCCGCTTGGCGGGCGAATCGCCGTTGTGGACACGTCAGGCGGCGGTCGAAGCCGTTTTTCTTGGCCTGGTCACCTGGTTCGCCTATGGCCTATGGG
>JAYRVN010000434.1:0-8097 GCA_041918535.1 Chloroflexota bacterium | reverse complement strand
GGAGCTATGCAATATAAAACCTCGCGGTTGATCTTCCTTTTGGTGTGTAGTTTGTTGGGTTTGCTCTTTCTGGCGTCGGCGAGCGGCCGCCGAGCGACGGCGGCCCCTATCCCTGCCGCCGCCCCGACGACGGCAGCGGTCACAACGCTGCAAACCTCGGCAGAAGGCATCCGGTTTGTCTTCCGCACCCCGCCGTTGGCGACGCCTTTGTCCGAGATTGTCAGTGTGCCGGGTCTGACGGCGACGCTAAGCCAACCGGGCGCGCCGGCTTTGCCTTATTTCAGCACCCTCATCGCCTTGCCGCCCGGGGCCGAAGTCGAGGCGCAAGTGATAGCCTCTCCGGCGGAGTCATACGCCGCGCCGCGTTTGCAGCCCGCGCCGGTGGTGGCGGATCGCCAGGGCCTGGTCGAGGCGATAGCCGCCCGCGCTGTCAGCCAGGTGGAGGATTTCGGTCTGGCTTATACGCCGGACCCGGCCATCTACGACCAGGATGCCCTTTATCCGGCTGCCTGGTATACGCTATCTGCGCCGATGATGCTGCGCGACCTGCGCGTAGTGCGCCTGGCGCTCTATCCCTTGCGCTATAACCCGGTGGCGGCTCAGGCGCAATTGGCGGCGGAACTGTCGGTCAGCTTGCGTTTTGTGGGAGGAGACTTGACGGGAGTGAGATCGGCGGCGCCGGTATTTTCGGCCGAAACCTACTCCCGCCTCCTGCTCAACCCGGAACAAGCCCAAGCGTGGCATTTTCGGCCGAATCCAATGGAGCAAAACGCCGCAACGGTCACCTTGCCCGTCGGCGTAGACGCCTACAAGATCGCCGTGGATCAAGACGGCGTCTATCAAATCAGCTATGAAGATTTGCGGACCGCCGGCATGAACGTCGCCGCCGTCAATCCCCAGACCTTCCAAATGATGACCAACGGTCAGGCTGTCAGCTACTCGCTGGTGGACGACGGCGATACGCTCTTCGAACCGGGCGAAAAAGTCCTCTTTTACGGCTGGAAATACACCGGGCCGCGCCTGGATCGGCAATATATTCAGCACAATATCTTCTGGCTATGGGCCAACGGCAGCCCGCAACGTGTCAGCACAATCAACAACCCTACCGGCTTCCCGGCCAAAACAACGTTCCGTTCCAGCCTCACCGCCGAGCAAGACCTGCTCTTCACCTCCACCTACACGGCGCTTTGGGACACCTTCCCGAATGACCCGGACGCTTTCTACTGGGCGCGGATAGACAAATACGGCGTCCCGCTCGTCAGCGTCACCTTGCCGGTTGAACTACCGCATCCGGCTGCCGGCGCGCCCGACGCCAACTTCACGGTTGAGGTGTTGACGCGTGGCTGGTATAGTCATTCGGCGGTGGCAACCATGAATAATGACCCCAATGCGGCTACCTGGAGCGGTTACGGCTACCTGAACGCCAATCTCGTCGGCGCTGTCCCACAGTCTGCCGTCTTACCTGGGACTAATCAGTTTCAGATTTCGTTGAATTCCTTAGGGGATGGCACACTCTATGTCAACCGCATTACGGTGGACTACTGGCGTGAGCTGACGGCAGACGCCAACGAACTGAGCTTCAGCGTGGACGCCGCCGGGACCGACGAGTTTCAAATCGGCGGTTTCGCCGTCGGCAACCCGTCTGATTTTCTGGCTTTGAATATCACACAGCCCACAAATCCGGCGCGTATTGCCATCAATTCGGCCGATATTACCGGCGCTGGCCCTTATTTCCTGCGCCTCGGCAGCAATCACCCTGCCGACGCGCGCTATTTCGTGACTTCCTGGGCCAACCTGCGCACGCCTACCGCCATCAACCGTTACCTGGTGGCTAATCTGGAACCGCCCACGCGCGCCGTGGATTGGTTGGCGATCGCCTACCCGGACTTCCTGGGTGAGACACGTCGCCTGGCCGATCATCGCACTACCCAAGACGGTTTACGCACCTGGGTTGTAGGTGTCAACGATGTCATCAATCAGTTCGGTTACGGCATGCCCATTCCGCAGGCCTTGCAAAGCTACATTCGGCATGCTGTATTGGATTGGGCGGCCGGCCCGGAATATGTCTTATTGGTCGGCGACTCCACCAATGACCCGCGTGGCCTGACCTGCGCCACTTGCCCCATTGAGCAATTCGTCCCCACCGAGTTGGCTTTCATCGATCGCTGGCAAGGCTTGATCCCCACCGATCACAGCTATTCCCTGGTGGTCGGCGCGGATGATTTGCCCGATGTGGCGGTCGGCCGCTTACCGGCGCAAACCGTGGCGCAAGTGGCCGGGATGGTAGATAAGATCATTACCTTTGAAAGCAACCTGGATAATCAGGCGCCCTGGATGACCAATGTCATCTTACTGGCCGACAATGCTGAACCGGGGGATGATTTTTGCGCGCAGAGCCACGAGACCATGGTGAACTTGCCGCCGAATTATCACATTGAGGAGATGTGCCTGGTGGCCCCTTCCGGGCGCACCGCCTTGCGCAATCGTTTGCTGGCCTACCTTGCCCAACCGGGATCTGCCTTCCTGAGTTATCGCGGCCACGGCAGTATTAGTTACTGGGCGCACAACTTGATGACGGCGGCCGATGACGCCGTTTGGCAAAATGCGGGCAAACCCACTGCTATCTTGAGCGCCGACTGCCTTGACGGCTACTTCGCCTGGCCGGGCACGGCTTATCTGGGCCTCGGCGAACAATTCATGAAGGTGAACGGCGGACGCGGGGCGGTGGCCCATTGGTCCTCCACGGGCCTCGGTTACTCGTTTGAGCACAATGTATTGCACACGGCCTTTTATGACTCCTTATTTGTCATGGGCGAAACCACGTTAGGCATGGCGAATGTGGTTGCCAAGTGGGTCTACCTGACCGGCGGTAACTATCCATCAGAAGGGTACGCATTTGTCGTGTTGGGCGACCCCGCCTTACACCTGGTGCAAGCTCCCACCAGTTGCAGCGCGCCGGCGACGCCCACTTTGTCGGTGACGCGCTCAGGCCGTGACCTGCAACTGAATTGGACGGGTGACGCGACCGCTCTATCTTACGAGCTGTGGCGCGGCGACAATCCCTACTTCCCGGCGGGCGATGCGGATACGTCGGTGGTGCGTTTTCCGGCGTCGGCGACCAGTTTCACGGCCAGCGCAGCTTTGGGTGATGTGAACACGCACCATTTTTATGCGGTGCGGGGGGTGAATGCGTGCGGTGAAGTCTCGCCGTTTTCTCAGCGGATCGGGGAGGTGGAGTTTGCTTTACAGCCTACGCGGTGGCATTTTGTGTCTATCCCGTTACAAGTGCCGGGGTTGGATTCGGCCGATTCTCTCGCCGCCGCCATCACCCACATCAGCAGCGTCCAGCAGTGGAACACCACCCTCCAGGCATGGGACGCCCGTAACATCAAGAAAGGTACCGGCCCGAACTTCTCCATCGGCCTGGGCAGCGCGGTGCGCCTCAAGCCGGATAACGCGCCGCCCGGCACCTTCGCCTTGATCGGCGCAGCGCCGGAGGCCGGCGCGCTACATTTCAGCTTCGTCAACGGCTGGAATTCGTTGGTTGTGCCCTGGGATCAGACGCAACTCACCACTGCCGATCAATTGGGCAGCGCGATCCCGCACGCTACCCGCGTCCGGCAATGGAACCAGGCGTTGCAAAAATTCGAGGTACGCACCATCGGCGTCAGCGGCCCGAACTTTGCCGTTGCTGCCGGGCAACCGTATCAGGTCTTTGTCACTGCGCCAGGGGTCTGGCCCTAGTCGCGCCCGGCCGGCTGCCTGATCTGGCCGGCCCGGGCTGTTTTCCGAGATTGTCTATGAGCGTATCTAACCAGGCTCGACGACGCGGCAAGATGCTCGATGAGATCATGGCTTATCATCGTGAGCAATTGCCCAAAGTGATGCGTGAAGTGCCTATGGCGACGGTGCAGGCGTTGGCGATTACCGCACCGTCGCCGCTTGACCTGTATGCGGCGCTCAAAGCGCCGGGGGTTTCGCTCATTGCCGAGTGCAAAAAGGCTTCCCCCAGCCAGGGATTGTTGTTGCGCCACTATGATCCGGCGGCTTTGGCGCGCACCTACGTTGAGGGCGGCGCGGCGGCCATTTCCGTGCTGACAGATGCGCGTCATTTCCAGGGAGACATGGCCCACCTGCGGGATGTCAAAGAGACTTTGACGGCTGAGGCCGGCCTTTTGCTCAAGGGCAAAGACCCCCGCCGCGCCTGGGGCATTCCGGTTCTGCGCAAGGATTTTATCTTTCACCCCTACCACGTTTATGAAGCGCGAGCGGCGGGGGCGGATGCGCTTTTGCTAATCGCCGCCGTGCTGGCCCCTAATCTGTTGCGTGAGCTGTTGGCCTTGACGCGCTCGCTGGGCATGGAGGCGCTGGTCGAAGTGCATAGCGAAGCGGAATTGGCCTGGGTGCTGGCGGCCCAACCCCGCGTGGTGGGGATCAATAATCGCAATTTGCAAACTTTTGAGGTGGATTTCGGCAATACGGCGCGACTACGGCCACTGATTCCGCCGGAAATTGCGGTAGTGGGGGAAAGCGGCATCAAATCGGCCGAAGATATACGCGCCTTACGCGTCCTGGGGCTGGATGCCGTTCTGGTGGGTGAGACCCTGGTGCGTAGTCACGACCCATTGCGCCTGGCGCAAAGTCTGGTGGCCGCCGGTCGCGCTTAGGCGGCGCGCGCTTACGGGAGCGCGATCCGGCTCAGATGCAGCCGGTCGCCGCTCGCGGCGCGCCAGCGCGTCTGGCTTGCCGGTTCATAGAGTCCGGCCCACACATCATAGTCGCCGGCCGGCAGAGGATCGGGCAGGGGCAATGAAGTGTTCTGGAGCAATTGGTCGCCCGCCTGCCAGCCTTCCCACAGCGCGCCCAGATCATCCCATTGGGTGATTAGCGCGCCCCGGCTGTCGGTCAGATGGAAGAACAGCTTCACCGGCTGGGGCGGCCCTGCCTGCTGCCACAGGCTGAGCAGGCTAAGCCGGCGGCTTTCGATTTGCAGCGATACCTGTTTCAGGTCAATTCGCCCATCCCCCAGCTCAAAGCGCGCCGGCGCGGTCAACCGCCCCTTGGGCAGAAGGTCGGGCGCGTTTTCCAGCCGCCGATAGAGCCGGTAGCCGGGTTGGGCGCTAACGAGGCGATATTGTTGGGCCAGGCTGTCGGCCAGCGCCGGCGGCAAAGCGGTTGCGGTGGTCAGAGCTAACCAGCCTGACGTGGACGGCGGCATGAGCAGGCTGTTGGTCGGGTTGAACCAGTGCAAGGTCAGGTCGTTGGTGCCGAACTGTTGCCACTCGGTTAGGGCCAGGTCGTCCACGCCCAGGCCTCCCAGAGAGAGGTCAACGCGAGAATTTTCGGCCGAAACCGTGTACACAAAAATACTATAGCCGATTTTCGCCGTCGGCTCCCGCTCGCGAAACCAGGCCAGCGCGTCGTGGTCGTCGAAGAGGACGCCTTGCAGATTGGTGGCGCTGATAGCGTACACCCCCGGCGCGGGGACGCGCAGAGAGGTGGGCTGCGCTGCCGGATTCATCAGCCGAGGCGGGAAACTGGGCAGTCCGCGGAAAGGGATGCCGTAATACGCCGGGCGCGCCTCCCCGAAATAGCTCAGCCAGACCTGCTCAACGCCATGTTCTGCCATCCAATCGCGCAAACCGCCCAGGTCTTGACCCCAATCGAGATTGCTGTCAACCAACGCCCGCCAGCCGCCATCCGGCCCACCTGCCAGCGGGTTGAAATAGGCCAGGAAGTCGGGCGCAATTCGGGCCGTGTCCAGCGCCAACCAGCCCAGCAACAATAGAAGGATGGCAGCCGATCCGCTGCGCCGGCTCAACCGATGCGCCAGGCGGTAACTGACGCTCAGGGCGATGAACGGAACCAACAACAAGATGTGACGATAGCCCAGGTTGATGGGGGTGGTCAGGCTAAAGGCGAAGTAGCCCAAGCTAGGAACGGCCAATGCCGCCACGTCCAGCGCGCGGCTACGCGAGCGCCAGGCAGCCGCCAACGCCCATACCAACAAGAGCAGAGTGGGCGCGGGCGTTTTCAGGACAAAGGCTACCGGGAAGTAATACCACCATCCCTGATCGGAATATCGGCCGAGCAAGAAGGCGGACGTGGCCTGCTCCAGCCGCCCGCCGAGATCGCCGAGCTGCGTCAGATAGCCGGCCAGGGGCAGGTTATGACCGCCAAGCCGCGGGCCCAGGCCCGGCAAACTCGTCGGCAGCGGCCCGATGTCGAAGCCGTTGCCCGCCCAGAGGGTCAGGCCGGCGATCATCGGATAGATGAAAAGGAGACCGCACAGCCAACGGATGGGTAAGCGCCCCTGAGTCCGCCATTGTGCTGCGAGACCCACCAGAGCGACGACGCCCAGGAGCGGTAAGCACAGCCCGGCGGTGAATTTGGTGTTGAGCAGCAGCCCCAGTCCGATCCCGGCCAGGCCGAGATTGGGCCAGGCCGGCCAACGTAGCGCCCGCCAGAGGGTGTAAGTCGCCAGGACTACACCGGCAGCGAGGCCGAGGTCAGTGGTGATCAGGGCGCTGTGGGCCAGGATGTTGGGGTCGAGGGCGACGAGAGTCATCGCCAGGAGAGTGGCGCGGCGTTTATGGACAGGTTGTGGGCATAATTCGGCCGAAAATCGGCCGATCACCGCCACCATCAGCAGACTTAGCCATAACGTCGGCAACCGCCCCAGGAACATCACCTGTTCCACATGGTTCCCAATTTCCCACAAGAACAACTCCGCCGGCCGATGAAAGCTAGTGCCTTGCCACGAGGGATCGTCCACCGGCAATTGAACCCGGGGATCGGCGGCCAGGGGCAGCGCGTTTAGCGCATTCAACCCCAGCGGGTGTCCCACCCGTAGCTGAGTTTGCGCGCCGCGCACATACGCCAGACCGCGCACCAGGAAGCCTTGCTCATCGAATGTGGGGGATTTCAGGCGCAGGCTGTGCAACGCCAGGCCAAATTGGCCTAAAAGCAGCGCAGCCACAAGCAAAGAGAAACGCAGGCGACGGGTCATGTTGCCCGGAAGCATCGACCGGGTCGGCCCCAAACAAGAGCGCCGCAGTCTGACTCTCTGCGGCGCTCTTAGCTCAGATGACGGCTAGTTGTCTAGCGGCGTCACCCGGATATAGTCAAAGCGCCAGGTAGAAGGCTTGTATTCATCGCTGGAGGTGAAGAAGCCGAAATACGGGTCGTTGACATAAGTCGAGTCGGCATAGCTGACAAACTGGTTGCCGTTGATGAAAAACTTCATGCCGTCCGCCCGCACTTCCATGCGCCAGACATTCCAGCCAGCCTGGTAGAAGGGAATCGGTTCAATGCGCGGCCATGAACCCTCATTGGAGCTTAAGCGCTTCATGGGGCTGCCGCCGCAGGTCGGACACCACACCAGCGAATCAATCCGTTCCCAGACGAGCTTGAAATTCGTTTGGGAGGCGTTGACATTGATGGTGTTGGTGTTGTAGAAGTGATTGAAGCAGTTGGTGTGTAAGTAGACGTTGTTGTAGTCGAAGCCTGGCGGGCAAGGTTGTCCATTCCAGTCGCCGCCCAAAACGAGACCGCCGGATACCAAATTGAGAATGGAGTCCGCTTTGCTCCGGAATTCGATGACGTAGGGCACGGTGGGCGCTTTTGCCAGCGGGCTGAAGATACCCCAATCCCAACGGTCATCTACCTTAATGACGTAGGTCCCGGCGTCATAGGCGCCGGTGACTTTTTCCAGGTAGGTGGTGCGCCGCATGGCCCAACCGCTGGTGGGGTCATCGAATTCATCCGCGTAAGCCCCGGCAACAGAGGCGACGTTAGACCAGCCGCTGGTTTGCAGGTCGTGCATGGCGCGCACGCGGTAGAAGTATTGATTGCGAGTGGAGGCGACGTGGCTGATGCTCTTGCTGGCGGTGTCGAGGAGGAACGTGGTGGGTGAGGCGAAATCGGCCGATTGCGACTCCTGCAACTCATAACCGGTGACATTCATCCCCGCATTCCAGGTAACTGTCCAGGCGTTGGCCGAAGTGGGATGCCCGATCGGATTGATGACGGGCGCCGGCAGGATGGTGAAGAGCAGCGGCAGGTAAACCCTGATCGGCAAAATGGTGGTGGACGCCG
>JAYRVN010000433.1:0-5003 GCA_041918535.1 Chloroflexota bacterium | reverse complement strand
TGTTCGGCCGAAACCAACTCCCCGCGATAGGCATACATCGCGTGTAACGCCCCAACCGTGACCGTGCTGGACGAACCCAACCCTGACCCTCTGGAGGGGATATCGCCCATGGTGGCGACCTCGACGCCTTGCGTGATGCCGGTATGACGCAAGGCCTCACGAATCAATTCATGTTCTATCTGATCCACGGAATCAACCAGTTCCGTGCGGGTGTAGCCGATGCGCAATTTGGCGTCAAACCGCCGTTTGATGATGAAATAGATGTATTTGTCAATGGCCGTGCTTAAGACGCAACCGCCTTCCCGCCGGTAATAGTCGGGGAAGTCTGTGCCGCCGCCAAAAAAGCTTACGCGCAGGGGAGTTTGAATGACTATCACAGGTTAATAAGCGCCGCGCCGCCGCAAAACGGCCGGTAGGGTCAGAAAGAGCACATAGAGGTCTAGCCAAATGGTCCAGTTGCGAATGTAGTGCATATCCAACCGGACACGCTCGGCGTAAGAAAGGTCGGATCGCCCGCTGACTTGCCACAAACCGGTGATGCCGGGGCAGACGGTGAGCAGGTTCATTTCCCATTGGTTATACATGCGGATTTCGGGCGGCGAGATCATGCGCGGGCCAACCAGGGACATTTGGCCCAGCAACACGTTGAAAAGCTGCGGCAGCTCATCGAGGCTGGTCTGACGGAGAATTCGGCCGATTCGCGTGATGCGCGGGTCTGCCTTCAATTTGTGGTTGGACGTTAGCTCCAGCTGCAAAGCCGGGTCTTGCGCCAACATCTCATCCCCATTTTGAACCATGGTGCGAAATTTGAAGGCGTCAAAGGGCCGGCCGTGCAAACCGAGCACACGCCGCCGATAGAAGGCGGGGCCGGGTGAATCCAAACGGACGGCGAGCGCGATGAGCGCCATCAACGGCAGGAGCAACAGGGTTAAAGGCAGAGCAATGACATAGTCCAAGGCAATCTTCAAGAGACGGTCAATGCCGGTCAGGCGCACGTGATTCAAGCGCACGAGCGGCACCGAGGCAAGCTCATTCAACTCCAAACCGGTGGTCACAATTTCAAACAGGCCGGAGGATAGGTGAACAGTCAGGTCGCTTTGCCAGCCATAGCGCTTGAAGATTTCCACGATGTCGGCGCGAGATAAGGCGCTGGTGGCGAGAATGAGCTCTTCAACCTGGAGTCGGCCGATTAGCGCATCCAGTTCATCCAGTCCGCCTAAAATCTGTGGCGCGCCGGACGCCGGCAAGCGTGACGTCAGCGCCGATGCGTGCCGATCGGCCACGAGCCCGACCACATACAGGCCGGAGGTACGCCAGCTCATCAATTGCTCCGCCAGGGCTTGCGCCTCGTCGTTGGCGCCGACGATGAGCGCCGGCGTAAGGAAGTAGCCCTGGTAACGCAAGGCATAGATCACCCGCCGCCAAACGAATCGGCCGAAACCAACCAGCAAGAAGGTCAGCAACCAGGCCAGCAACAGCCACCCGCGCGCCAGGATCAGGTCCGGGTCCAGAAAACCCGCCACAATCACCAAAAGCAAGCCCACACTGGTGGCCCAGAACACCCTGGCATATTCTTGCGTACCGCCCAAGAGTTGCCGACGCTGATAAAGGCCGTTCAGAGCAAAGAATGTCACCCAACTTACCGTCAGAATCAACGAGACCCGCCGATAGAAGTCCGGGGCCGGTAGCGTTTCAAACTGAAAGAACGGCAGGCGCAGGGCAAAGCGCAGCCAGTAGGCCAGAAAAAACGCCAGACTGGTCAGGGCCACGTCGTTGAACAACAGACACAGACGATACAGCAACCATTGGACGGCAATCGGTATGCGTTGCCGGGCGCGATGGATGTGCGGCCCAGGCCATTCAAGCCAGGGATTGAGCGACTCGATCGAGGGCTTCAAAATAGACATCCTCCAGGTCGGCGACAAGGGTCGGCCAATGATGATGACGATGCACATAAGTCAGGCCGGCGGCGCTGAGCGCGCTACGCCGCTCAGGCTGGGCCAGCAGGTCGAGAATGGCGGCAGCAAAAGCCTCATCATCGTCCGCCGCCACCAGATCGCGCCCTGGTATGCCTGCTAACGCCGCCAATGCCAGAGGGGAAGCGATCACCGGCGCGCCGCAGGCCATGGCTTCCAGGATTTTGTTTTGCAGACCGACACCGTAAGTTAAAGGGGCCGCCGCCAGCGTGGCCTGTTGCAAATAGGGCCGCAGGTCGGAGACTGTGCCCGTGACCGTGATCTGCGGATGTCGGGCCAGAGCCGTCACGGCCGCCGGAGGAGATTTGCCGGCGATGACGAGCCGCACATCCGGGCGAACTGACCACACACGGGGCAATATCCGGCGGACAAGCCGCTGCACCATACTAATGTTAGCATGGTAACTCATTTTGCCGCTGACGACCACTGTTGCCGGGTCGCGCGGGCGATCGGGATTCGGCCGAAAATAATCCGTATCTACCCCATTGGTCACCACAGTCAGGCGCGGCGTCACATTCGCCCGCCGAGCCAATTCCATCAAGGCCTGTCGATCCGCCTCGGCCGTCACCAACACCTGCGCAAACTGCCCAACCAACCACCCTTCATAACGTTCCGTGCGGGCGAGATCAAGGCGGGCCAGGATTCGGCCGAAACGACTGTCGCTCAAACGCGCCGCCTGCCGGAACAAAAGCGAGATGCAATCCACACTGTCCCAAATCACCGGCGGCGTCTGACCGGTTCGCGTCCGCAGCGCCGCCAGCCCATAGCGCGCGCCGCGCAAATGCTCCACATGCGCCACATCGCAACCCGCCAGGCGCGCCGACAAACGCCCGGCCAATTGCGGTTGCCAGGCATAGGCGGCTTGCAAAGGCTGGCGGGTGGGCAGCGCCAGCAAACCATTCGACAACGTGCGCCAGCGTGGCAACGGGAACGCCTCCACCGACACCCCTTGCTCGGTCAATCGTCGGGCATCGGCCATGTCGGCCTCGCTTTCAGCCGGCGCCAGCACCGTCACCGCATGGCCGCGCTGCGCCAGGATGCGCGCCAGGTAATAGGGGCGCACACGCACCTGGCTGGGCATGTAAGGAACGGCAAATAGCAGGCGCAACGGACGCTCAATCGGCATAGACGGCATCCCAGCCGGAGTAAATGCGCCGCCACTCATAGCCTGCGGTCACGGCAGCGCGGCCGGCCTGGCTGAAACGTTGGCGAGTTTCGGCCGAATGCAACAGTTGCACCACAGCCTGAGCAAAAGCCGCCGCGTCATCCGCCAGCCAGACATCTTCGCCGGGGCGACAAGCAATGCCCTCCATGCCTAGCGACGTGGAAACAATCGGCAGCCCCCAGGCCCAGGCGTCCAGCGCCTTAACGCGCATGCCGCCGCCGGCCCGCAACGGCACAATGAAGGCGGCCGTTTCGGCCAGATATGGCGTGACATCGGCGACATAGCCCGGCGTATCCAGATTGGGCACGGGATGGGTGAGACGGGCGAAAGGGGGTTGACGGCCGATGGCGGTGAGGATGGCTTCCGGCGCTTGGGCCAAAACGCGCGGCCAGACTTCTTCAGCAAACCACAGGATGCCCTCGGCGTTGGGCGGCCAGTGCATCCCGCCGAGGAATGTGACCCGGCGTGGCTGCGCCACGGAAGGGATGACCGTTTCGGCCTGGGTATCTATGCCAATCGGAATCACGCGGGAATGGGATAACCATTCGGCCGAATCCCGATCGGCGGCTGCCAGCGCTGCCTGATCCTCCGCCGTCACCCAGACCACCCGGTCAAACCGGCGGCAAGCCGCGCGCTCAAAAACCAACATCCGGCGCGCCTCCCGTTCCAGCAAGCGCCGCTGCCAGGGCCGGCTTTCCAGTTGGGCCATACGCTGGACGACGAGAAAGGTGGCGTTGTGTTGATCCAGTACCAGTCGCGGCCGAGGCCGGCCGGGGAGCAAACCGGCGACGGCCTGCCAGGCGTAGGCCGCCATCCAGAGCTGGTCGGCGTGAATGGCGTCCACCGGCTGGCTACGCACCAGGTCGGCCAGCCAACGCGTCAGCGCCGGCGCCTGATCGCGCACAATGAGAAAGGGCCGGCCGCTGACCAAGCTGCGCCCGAAGTGCCACAGGTCGCGCCAGGCGGCGCGCGGCAGCGGTTCGGTGTGAAGCGTGTGACAGAGCGGCTGTAGATGGATCAGGGATTCGGCCGAATCTCCCGGTCGGCGCAAGGCCGCCAGCGTGATCGTGTGTCCCTTCCCGGCCAGGTATTGCAACACATGGAAACTACGCACCTTGGCCCCGGCGTCCAGGGGATAGGGTAGAAGTTGCGAGAGAAAGAGAATGTGCATAGTTGTAACGCTCAGGGAGATGGCATAACCTGAAAAACCGATGCCCCATTCTCAGACCAGACGGGGCGCAGCGTTAGGGACAACGCCCGGAGCGGCTCCGTCCAGGCCGCCGGGCCGATTTGCGCCAACCAGACCGGCCGGGAAGCCGCCAACGCCTGGCTGACGGCGTCCTGCAAGGCAGCGCTATATTCTGCCGCCAGGGCCGCTTCGGGCGGGTTGCTATAAACGGCGAGGGTCGGCCGCCCGGTGAAGTAGCCCAGATAAATCGGCAAGGCCTGGGGCGTCGTCGCCAGGAGGAGATCGTTCGGCCCGCTCTCGGCAGCCAGGCGTTGCGCCACGGTCAGCGGCAGATTGGTAGCCGCCTGGTGTTGCGGCAGGATGAAAAACAGGCCATTGAGCAGCGCCAAACTCAGGCAAACCAGGCTGAGAAGATTCGGCCGAATCCACCCCTCTCCCTGGGCAGCCAACCACCCCACCCCCCACCAACCCATCACCGTCACCGGCAGCCAAAAGGAGAGGTCGCCCGGAACCCAAGCCAGCGCCAATGCCGTCGCGCTGCCAACCCAGCACAGCGCCGCCAACGCAGCCTGGGGTTGCGTCCGCCACAAACGGCGCCGCGCCCGCCAAAGCCCCAGAACAACGCTCAGGATCAATCCGGCCACCCCGACGTAATAGCCCGCCCATAGCGCCC
>JAYRVN010000432.1:0-8436 GCA_041918535.1 Chloroflexota bacterium | reverse complement strand
GCCCTGGCGCGCCGGCGCGCGCACGCCACGCGCCTGCTCCAGCGCGCGACCTGGTTGGCGGACGAGCCGGATGCGCGTCTAGGGCAACTGGTGTTGGCGGCCGACCAGTTCATTGTGCGACGCGCCACCCCCGCCGACGCGCAGGGCCATAGCGTCATTGCCGGCTATCCCTGGTTTAGCGATTGGGGGCGGGATACGATGATCGCCTTGCCCGGCCTCGCCCTGGCGACGGGCCGCCCGGAGGTCGCCGCCAGTTTGTTGCGCACCTTTGCGCATTTTGTGGATCGCGGCATGTTGCCCAACCGGTTCCCGGATGTCGGGGAGGCGCCGGAATACAACACGGCTGACGCCACGCTGTGGTATTTTGAGGCGTTGCGGGCGTATCAGGCGGCGACCGGCGATGAGGCGTTGGCGCGCGAATTATGGCCGACGCTGCAAGAAATGGTCGCATGGCATGTGCGCGGCACGCGTTATGGTATCCGGGTTGACCCGGCCGACGGGCTGCTCTACGCGGGCGAGCCGGGCGTGCAATTGACCTGGATGGACGCCAAGGTGGAGGATTGGGTGGTGACGCCGCGCATGGGCAAGGCGGTGGAGTTGAACGCGCTGTGGTATAACGCCTTGCGCTGTATGGCGGCCTGGGCGGAGCAGTGGGGGGTTGAGCCGGCGGGGCCGTACATGGCTTGGGCGGAGCGGGTTAGGGCTGGATTCGGCCGATTTTGGCATCCGACGCTCGGCTACTGTTATGATGTCCTGGATGGCCCTGATGGACACGAGGCCAAGCTACGCCCCAATCAACTCTTCGCCGTCGCTTTGCCGTATAGCCCCTTGGACGCCGCTCAACAGAAAGCCGTCGTAGACGCCTGCGCGCGCGAGCTCTGGACGCCGCACGGTTTGCGCAGCCTTGCCCCAGGCGACCCCGCTTACATCGGCCACTATGGCGGCGACCGGCGACAGCGCGACGCCGCCTATCATCAGGGCGCCGTCTGGGGCTGGCTCATCGGCCCCTTTGTGCAGGCTCACCTGCGTGTTTACGGCGATCGCGCCCTGGCGCGCTCCTATTTGCTGCCTCTGCTGCGCCATCTGAGCGCGCACGGCGTGGGCAGCATCAGCGAAATTTTTGATGGGGATGCGCCGTTCACGCCACGCGGTTGTTTTGCCCAGGCGTGGAGCGTGGCGGAATTGTTGCGCGCCTGGCTGGCAACGCGCCCGGCGTAGCCGCTCACTCCGACTTTTCGTAAGCCAGGAAGAGGGGCGCGGCGAAGTGGCCCGTGAAGGAGCGTGTATTGCCGCCGGGCAAGGAGGCGCTGACGGCATTGAGTTCGGCCGCGCGTTCCGGCAGAAAGATGTGCACCACATTCGGGGTGTGGGCGCGGGGCAATTCGGCCGAATCGAACACATCGAAGAGATTAGCCTCTGGCGTGAAATCCGTTGCCAGGAAGCTGAGGGTGGAAAAGCCGACATACATGCTGGGCGGGCCGTGGAAGTAAACGGTCCAATCCCCTTCCAGGTCATTCAGGTAGTTGCTCAAGACAAAAGCGATCTCGGTGTTGCGGTCGCCAAAACGGTACTCGGCCTGATATCGGCCGAAATAAAAGCCGGTATCCAGCCCCGCCATGACCAACGCCAGGATCAATAATCCTGCCGGCAGCCATCTGTCGCGCGCGTCGTGGGCGGATTTCGGCCGAATCGCCCACGCCTTTTCCCCCAACCAAACTAAGGCCCGCGCCGCCAGCAAATAGACCGCCGGCAACGCCGTCACCAAATGGCGACTTTGCGGCGGGTCCACCAGCAATGCGCCGCCGAAAATCAGCGTCACCCCCACCCAGCCCACAAGCCCGGCGTAGCGCATCTGGCGCACATGGAACAGCGCCATGCCCGCACCCAGGAGCCAGAATAGGGCGGCGATGGGCTGGAGCAAGGGCGCGCCGGCGTTGTAAGTGGCGTCCCGATCCGGCGTGGCGTTGTAGCCCAGGGCGGCTTGCGTGGCCTGTTGCGCCAGCAAGCGCGTAGCCGGAACGCCCACGCGGGCGCTTTCATCCGCCAGCCAGCCGTTGCGTAAGATGCCCAGGGCATTGGCCCGTTCCATAAAGACATCCGGATGGCTTTGGTAATAAAGCGCCTGGGGCAACGCCACGACCAATGCCAATAGGCCGGCCGCTAGCAGGTGACGCCCTTGAGCGCGCAAGGTTGGGCGATGCCAGAGCAAGGCGGTCGCCGCCCAACCGAGGAGAATGAGCGGTAAGAAACGGGCGCTGGTGAACCCATAGGCGCTCAAGCCGACGGCCGCGCCGGCCAATAGCCAGGCTGTCCGCTCGGCTTGAAGCCAGGCATTGGCGATGGCGCCCACCGCCAGCAGCAGCAACAAGGTGTCCAGGGCGTTGAATTGGCCCAGGCGGCTGTAGTGAATGTGCGCGGCCGAGCCGGCCAGTAACACCGCCGCGATCAGCCCTGCCGTCGGATTCCACAGGCGGCGACCGACGGCATAAGTGACATAGACGGTCAGTGCGCCCAGCAACGGAGGCAAGATGCGCAAGGCCAGGACGGTTCGGCCGAAAATTCGCAGCGGCCCCGCCAGGAGGAAGAGCGGTAAGGTGGGATGAGTCAGCCAAGCCGAGCCAAAGGCGGTGTGTAGTTGCCCCGTCGCCACGCGCCAGGCTTCTAGCCCCAGACTGGCTTCGCTGCCGTTGAGCATGAAGGGTAAGCTGGTGAGATGAATGGTGCGCAAGATGAGGGCCGCGCCGGTGATCGCCAACGCCAGCCAACGGGGAGTGTCCCAAGGCGTTTCGGCCGGGCCCGCCTGCGGCGCGGCATCCAGCGCCGTGAAGGCGGTCAGGCCGGCGATCAGCCAGAGCAAGATAGCCGCTATCGGCCGATCCGTCGCCAGATAAGCCAGCAGCGCCACCGGCGGACAGAGCAGATAGAGCCACCGCGGCGGCGGAACGTCCCGCCAGGACGGCCAACGCCGCGGCGCAGCCGGCGGCTGGTCGCGCCGTTCGCTCCAACGGCGCAGCGCCCAGAGCCCTGCCAATGCCAGCAACAGCCAGCGCAAACCGCCGCCGGGCGCTTCCGGATTGGCGCGCCAGGCGCTTTGGGCCAGAAAGGCGGCGATCAGGGCCAGCCCTAGCCACAGCCAGGGCAGCCAGGACAGCCAGGTTGCCGGGATGACGGGGGCGCGGGGGAGAGCGGTCGGTTCAGTCTGGGGCGGGGCGGGCTGGTCTGGGGAGGCGGATTCGGCCGAATCCGCTTCCGTCACCAGAGTCAGGCTGGTGGCCGGCGGCAAGAGAGGGGGGATCGGTTCGGCCGAAACCTTGCGCGCCACCAACCACACATACGCGCCCGTCGGCGGCGTCGTCTCGTCATACCAGGGTCGCCAGCGTTGCGCCGCCGTCGCCAGCAGTCGGGGCCACGGTCGCAGCACATAATGGCCGGTCAGATCATAGCTAAGTTGCGCCCGACGCGTATCCTCCGCGGCGCACGCCGCTTGCGCCGCCGGCGAGATAAAGTAGCGCCATTCTTCTATCGCCAACCCCGCTTGGGCCAAGCGTTCGGCCCAGGCCCGCGGCGAGATGCCATCCGGCGTTGCCTCGGCGGGAGCGCTCAAGGCCAGGCGGCCGTTTAGCGCCAGCAATCGGCAGGCTTCGTGTAGCCAGGCTGGATCAAAGCGCCAGGCGCGTTGCGCCAGCGAGACCAGAATGGTCGCATACTGCCCGTCGCTATCCTGGGGGCGCCATGCAGGCGGCGCGTCGCGCCAATCCAGAATGGCCCCTTGATCCGGCGCAGCCAGAGCGGAAAACAGGCGCGCTTCACTGGCCCGCACCAGGGCCAGGTTGGCCGGCAAGCGTTTCAGATAGTGCCACAACCAATCCGTCATGCTTTCCCTTCATTATCCGGCCTGCGCATCGCCTGGCGCAGACGGGTATAGGCTTCCGGCTCTTGTAGCGGCCCGCGCAGATGCCCCTGGCGCAAGGCGGTGTACAGACGTACATATTCCTGCGCCGTCTGGTCGGGGGAGAACGCCTGGGCGATGGATTCGGCCGATTTCACATACCGGTCGCGGTTCTGCAACACCCGAATGATCGCCGCCGCCAACGCCCCAGCCTCCCCCACCGGCGTCACCTCGCCCATGCCCGTCATCGCCACCGGCTGGCGCACGCCCGGCAGGTTGCTGGCGCACACCGGCACGCCCTGGCGCATGGCTTCAATTTGCACCAACCCGAAACTCTCGGTGCTGTTGAGGCTGCATAATACCAACACATCCAGATTTTGGTAAAAGGCGGTGAGTTCCGCCCCTTGCAACGTGCCCAGCAAGGTGTAATGCGCGCGGTATTGGTCAAACAAAGGGGCCAAACGAGCGGCATAAGCCTCTTCGCCGACGATGTTTTGGTATGGCCCGGCGTGTAACACCTGCGCGCGCGGGAAGGCTTCCAGCACAGCCGGCAAGGCTTGCAGGAGCACCTCAACCCCTTTCTCGGCAGCTAGACGGGCAGAAATACCGATAACGGGGTGTCCATCTAGCTGCTGCCGGGCGCGAAATTCGGCCGAAACCGCTTCCGGGCAGGGCGGTAACTCCACGGGCGGCGGGACTATGTGCAATTTGTCATCCACATACCGCCTGAGGAATTGGGAGTTAACGGCGTAATCGCGGGTATAGGTCACCACGCCATCAGCCAACGCGCCGGATAGCCGGTTCATGAGCAGCACCACCCGATCCACCAACCGATTGAATAAGCCACTCGGCAATTGCAGATCACAGTGGTAGGTTAGCACCACGGGTTTGTGTAGCAGACGCCCGCGCAAAGCAAAGCCGGGGGCATCGAATTGTGGCAAGTGCAGGTGCAGAATGTCCGTTTGCCGGGTATACCGCGTCGCATATAACCCCAACGTGGGCATGATTACCCCTTTGCTGATGCGGAAAGCCACCGGCACGCGCACGATCTGCACGCCGTCGCGCATTTCCCGGCGCGGCCAGCTTTTCTCCGTTTGGGAGGTCAGCACCGTCACTTCATGCCCCTGGCGCGCCAGCGCCTTGCTCAAACGCTCTACATAAATGGTCAGTCCGCTCACATGCGGCCGATAGTAAGTTAAAACTTGGAGGATCTTCATTTAGCGCCGACTTCCAGGCTCTCGCCTGGCTCTGCCGCCGCGTCCTGCGTTTTGAGGAAGTTGCGCGTGCGGGAGACGACCTGGCTGAAGGTGACATCCGTGCGGATCAGGCCCCACTGGCCCAGGAGGAGTAGTAGCAGGACATCCACCCCGTGGTAAAGAAAGGCGAAGGCGGCTGATGGGGCCTGGGCCAGACCAAGCACTTCTACCAATGCCACGGTGATCCCGGCGTGGAAGACGCCCGCGCCGCTAGGGGAGGAGGGGGCGGCGATGCTCAGCGCCCCGGCGCAAGTGGCAAAGACCGCCATGACGAAATTGGCCGGCAGGCCGACGGCGCGCAGCATGGCCTGGTAGCTGAAAAA
This sequence comes from Chloroflexota bacterium, assembly GCA_041918535.1. Classification (GTDB taxonomy): domain Bacteria; phylum Chloroflexota; class Anaerolineae; order Promineifilales; family Promineifilaceae; genus DAOTXO01. Next base: position 2,968 of record JAYRVN010000432.1, on the reverse strand, counting down.
GGTGGGCAACCAGGTGAGCAGGCTGAGAGCGGCCAGGATGAGGGCGGTGCGCCAATCGGTGAGCACGGTGAGCGCGGCCAGCAGTTGGTCGAAGCGCTCCACCCAACGGTCGCGGTGGTGGGTGGCCAGGGGAGTGAGCAGGCGGGTTAGGATTTGGCGGGTTTTCGGCCGAAAATTAGCCGCCAGCACCAACCCCGCCATCGCCCCCACCGCCGCCACGCCTGAAATCAGCGCATACTCGCGCATCCAATCCGGCAAATGGGTTAGCCCCGCCAGCGTAAACGGCAACACCACCACAATCAGCAACATATCCAGCACGCGCTCCACGACCATAGTGGATAAGCCTTGCGCCACCCGCAGGCCGGGCAGGTTGCCGATGAGCACCGCCCGCGCCAGATCGCCCAGGCGGAACGGCAAAATTTGAGTCAGCATATAGCCGATGTTTTGGGTATGGAAAACCTGCTGCAGGGACGCGCCTTGATGCAACATGTAGCGCCAACGCACGGCGCGCAACCATAAGTAAGTCAGCATTCCCGCCAGGCTCAGCAGCACATAGCCGAGACGCGCTTGCAAGAGGGTGCGCCAGATTTGAGCCGGATCGATCAGCCAGAAGAGGGCGATCAGTGACGCCAGGCTAAGCAACAAACCCAGCCATAGTTGTGTGCGCGAACGTCGTGAGCTTGATTCCATAGGGCCTGGATTATAGCAGGGATCGCGCTGTTACGGTCGGCGGCTGAGTTGGCAGGTGGGTGAAGGGGAGGGATTCGGCCGAATCTTCCTCTCTGCGCCCCCTTATGGTCGCCGCCCCACCGGCAAGTACGTCTTGAAAGGCGTCGCCGGCGGAGTCAATGGGGGCGTCGGTGAAACCGTTGGTGTAGCCGTCGGCATAGCTGTCGCCGTGGCCGTTTCTGTGGCCGTCGGGCTGGGCGACGGCGTGTTTTCCGGTGTAACTGTCGGGCTAGGGGATGGCGGAATCGGCGTGCTCGTTTCGGTCGGCATCGGGAACGGCGTGATAGTTGGCGTGGGCGGCGGCGGACTGGTCGGCGTCGGTGCGTCGGCTGCCTGGATGCGCAAAATGACCCCGTTGTAATCGGCAATGTACAGTTCGCCGTTCACATCTTCGCCAAAAGTGCTGAAATTGCGCCCCGAAAATGTGCCGTGCGCCGTTAGCTCCCACCCGCTGCCATTGTAAAAGAGACTCCACAGCTTCGCGTCTGAGAAGTCGGCGAAGAAATAAGAACCGGCCAGCGTCGGATAGGCGCTGCCTCGATAGACATAACCGCCGGTGACCGCGTGGCCGACGCTATGGGAATATTCATGGATGGGAAACACATAATCCGTCGGCGTAAAGCTACATCCCGTCAATTCATACGGGTGGTTGCCTTCATAACAGACCCAGCCGTAGAATTGCCCGCCTGCGCTGCCCGCCGGCTGGAAATCAATCTCCTCCCAGCTTCCCTGCCCCACGTCGCCCACAAACATATCGCCTGTCAGCCGGTCAAAGCTGAATCGCCACGGGTTGCGCAAGCCGTAGGCCCAGATTTCCGGCAGCGCCCCCGGTATCCCGATAAAAGGATTGTCGGGCGGGATGGCATACGGATCGCCTTCATCCACATTAATGCGCAGAATTTTGCCCAGCGGCGCGCTCAAATTCTGGGCGTTTTCCTGAGGGTCGCCAAAAAAGCCGCCATCGCCCGTGGGGATGTAGAGATACCCGTCCGGGCCGAACGCCAGGTCGCCGCCATTGTGATTGTCGTAGGGCTGGCTAAGACCCATCAAGATGAATTCGCTATCGGGGTTGGCGATGTTCGGGTCGCCGGACACGCTAAAGCGTGAAATAACTGTGTCGCCATCGGCGCGGGTGTAATTCACGTAGAAATAACCGTTGTTGAGGTAATCAGGATGGAAGGCCAGACCGAGCAACCCCTGTTCACCGCAACACACAATGCGGTCGGATAGATCCAGGAAAGGATCGGGTCGCAAGCCGCCGCCGCTATTCACAATGCGAATGAAGCCACCTTGCTCGACAATGAAGAGACGGCCGTCGCCCGGCGCGCCGCTGTTGGCGATTTTGACTGGCAGATTGAGACCGCTTTGATAAACCACCAGTTGCACCGGCGGCGTCAGGGGGGCAGGGCCGGCCGGCCGATCGGCCAGAACTGCGGCAACAGTCAGCCCGGCGATAAGCAGAACAATGACAATAACCGGGAGCGGGCGAAAGCGATGTTGTGGCAGGCTGGAAACTCTGTGAGACATGCTGATTGTCCTGGCTGGCGATGCGAGACCCGGCGCAGAGTCATGGGCCGCATCGGCCGATCATGCCTTGCCGGTTCTCGCATCAGGTTTCAGTTGTACCATTTACCGGAATTATAGTCCGGCTGGTTGCGGGCGGGTAGCCGGCGCGGGGAGAGGTGAGAAAGCTCAGGTGTACGACGCCCCCGTGGGTTGAGCGGAGATTGAGCCGCGCCCCGGTTGAGGGTTGCCGCTCAATCTCCGCCACAGCCTGGTCAAGCCGTTGTGGCCGGGCTTACGGTTTATAGGTGTCGTAAATCGGTTGCAAGAAGTCGGGTAGTGTGGCCGGGTATTGGCCGGTCTGATAGCCGAGCATGAGCAAGTGCATGTTGTAGGAGGCTATCGGAGCCAGGTCCCAGGAAGTGGCGAACTCCTCGCCATACGCCCCATCCCAGCCGTCCCACTCCGCCACCGGCGGGATGTAGCCGGTGAAATCATCGGTAAGTCCAAGGAGGAATTTGAACGTGTAGGGACTCCAGACCGGGTTCTCGATGAGCGGCGGTTCGAAGATGGCGTCGCGGAATTCGGGGTCGCCTAGCCGTTCAATGCCGCCTACTAATAATTCGGGGTAGAGTTCACCGCCGTAAGTGAGCATACTGACCGGGCCAAAGGTGATGAAGTTGGTAGTGAAGTCCGTATAACGCGCCAAAGGTTGATCGGCCGGACGCCAGCGCTC
>JAYRVN010000431.1:0-2924 GCA_041918535.1 Chloroflexota bacterium | reverse complement strand
GGGGCTGCTGGCGAGTGTGCCGGCGAATGTGCCGGTTATCGTGGTGGACGATCAATCGGACACTCCGCTAACGTGGCCGGCCGCTAATGTGACGGTGATTCGGCCGACAACGCGCAAATATTTCACCGGCGCGGTGAATGTGGGCGTAGCGGCAGCGGCGGCTGATTCGGATATCCTGATCGTCAATCAGGATGTGGTGTTCGACAACTTCGCGGCTTTCCGCGCCTGGATTACCCGTTACAAGGCCAATTATGCCCTGATGGGTGAACGCATCGAGGGGAGCCATCCGGCCTGGCCTATGGGCTACATCCACGGCACGTGCCTGTTTATCCGGCGCGATGCCTGGGAAGCCGTTGGCCCGATGGACGCCAAGAATTTCCCACTCTGGGGCAGTACGGCGGATTGGCAGTGTCGGGCGATGCGTAAGGGGTATCGAGCGCTGGCAACGACGCAGGTGCCGGGATTCCGGCATCTACGGAAAGGCACGCTGGGCCCCTCTATTCGTAAGGCTCTCAGCGACGAGCCGGAGCGACGAGCGGAATTCCTACGGACGCCCCCGTTGATTTCCGTGGTGATTGATTGTTTCAACTACGGCCGCTTCCTAACGGATGCGGTAAATTCGCTGATTGGCGGCCCGACGTTTATGGGGGATATGCCGGGGCAAACGCTCCAGGCCTTTGAGATCATCATTGTAGATGACGCCTCGACGGACGAGACGCCGGAAATCGGCCGAAGCCTGGCGAATCCCTGGCAGGGGATTCGTTACATGCGTCTGGAGCCGTCCCGCCACGCCGACGGGATGCCGAATCACGGCACGCCTGCGGCGCGCAACGCCGGTATCCTGGCGGCGCATGGCCGTTACATTGCCATTCTATGCGCGGACGACATGATGGAGCCGGAGCGCCTGGAGCGGATGTATGCCGCCGCCTTGGCCAACCCGCATAGCATTATCTATGACGACCTGATCGAGGTGCGCAAGGGGCGGCGCGATCGGGTGCTGACTCTACGGGAGTATGATTTTGAGGAGCTGCTGGACAAGAATCATGTCCACGCCGGCATCATGTTCCCGAAGGCGGCCTGGGAAGAGGTTGGGGGCTATCCTGAAGTTATGCGCTATGGGCGCGAGGATTGGGCGTTTAATGTGGCGCTGGGCGCTGCCGGCTGGTGTGGCATCAAATTGGACACGCCGGGCTATTTGTACCGGCGCGCGGATCATAACCGCACCAACCGCAATCGCGGGGGGGAGTGGCGCGAACGATTTGTGGCACAGATGCAGGGGATTTTCCCTGCGCTGTATGCGGGAGAACGGACTATGGCGTGTTGTGGCAAGGGGAAACAACCCGGAGGCGCGCCTGCGCGGCGTGGCCCCGGGGTGGCGGGAGCCGCGGCCCCTGGGATGGTTCTGTTGGAATACGTTGGATTACGGTCGGGAGATTTCCCCGTAACCGGGCCGGCAACCCGGCAGGTGTATCGTTTCGGAGGAAATCATCGGCAGGGATTTGTGGACGAGCGGGATTTACACGGCACAAGACAAATCCCGGGTCTGTTAGAGCGCTATGACGGGCCGCGCTTGATGTTTAAGCGGGCGGCTGACGCCGCCGGGCCGCAGGCGGGGGCGTTGGTGCTGAAACCGGATGAGGCCAGGCGGATCAATCTCCCACCGGCCGCCCCCATAACGCCGGTATTCGTAGTCCCCGACGCCCCATTGACGGATATGCCCACAGAACCCGCGCCGGATTCGGCCGAATCCGTGCTGGTTGCCCGGGCGGCGCCGTCAGCGCCGCGGCGTCGGGCCCGCCGTAAGAAGGCTACGTCGGGGGAGGCGGTTGATGAAGAGTGACTTGTCCGGCGCGACACGGCTTATCTTGGGGATACTGGCTGTGTATGGCGCGGCCGACCTGTTGACCAATAGCGACCGACGCGGCCCGCATGAGGTGCTCTTCAAACTCCGCGCCGCGTTGGGGGTTTATGACCTGGATGCCGATGGCGAACCGGAAACGGAGTTGGGCAGGCTATTCGCCTGCCCGTTTTTGCCTGGGGATGTACTTGGCGGCGGCAATGGCCTGGCTAACGATTCGGCCGACGCCGACCGGGGACATGCTGTTGACCTGGCTGGCTCTCTATGGGGGACACACGCGATTGCTGCAACGTTGGCAACTGATGGCTGAGCGCGAGGGCGAGGAGTAGGGATGGCGGTCTACGTGTCCGGCGACGATTTGCGGGCCGACCTCGGTCTGGATGCGAAATACGCTGCCGCTACCCAGCGGGCAGTGGAAGCTATTTCGCAACTCGTTGATGATGTAACCGGCACGACGTTTATGAGTTCCGCCGCGACTGCCTACCAATTTGACGCCCGGCTATCCTACCAGTTGTCTATCCCCTGGTGTACGTCGGTCTCTTCCGTAGCCACCGACCGCGATGGCGACGGTGTATTTGAAACGGTATGGTCAGGCTCGGACTATTTGCTAACGCCTTACAACCAGTCTGGCAAGAATTTGATTATAGCCAAGCCGCGCACCGGCAAATATTTCCCCACGCGGGTGTGCCCAGGGGTTGAGGTAACGGCCGTATGGGGATGGTGCAGCCTGCCGCCGGCGACTATTGTTGAGGCCGTCTTCCTCGGTGGCCGGCGGTTGTTCAAACGCAAGGACGCCATTTTCGGGGTGCAGGGTGGCGGTGATTTGGGAATTTTGACGGCGCAGGTGCAAAGTCTGCGCCAAGACCCGGATTTTATGACCCTGATTAGTACGGGGCCGTGGCGCAATACCTACGGGGGCGCGCTATGACGGTGCGAGTTTCGATTGACACTCGCCAGGTTGAGGCGATGGCCAGGAATCTGCGAAACACCAAACCGGTGGTGAGCGCTATTAGAGACCATCAGACGCGCAGCGCCACCCTCATCCGCGACAATGCGCGAAAGGCGG
>JAYRVN010000430.1:0-2509 GCA_041918535.1 Chloroflexota bacterium | reverse complement strand
GTTCGCTGGCCGACAGTAGCCTGCTTGACAACGGCGGCTACGCCGTATACAACGACTACGACGACGGCAGCGGCGTTTACCGCCTCAACGCCACCGCCAATTACTGGGGCGCGGCCGACGGCCCGGCCGATGATCAGGCGACTTGTTTCCACAACGACCTCCCCACCGGCAGCGGCGGCCTGGTCAACTGCGCCGTGGACTGGTCGCCCTTTGTCACTTCCACCCCCCGCATCTCCGTTCCAGCCTCCCCCAAAAAAGGCCTATCTTATTGGAACAGGCCGACCGTGGCGCTGGAACCACCCTGGGAGTTAGGTTGGTATACGCGCTACGCTTTGTCGGACCTGAATTCGCTCCGCAAACAAAATCCGGGCGCGGTGTTCGTACCCCTGATGTGGTGCGATCATCCCAAAAATGACCCGACGGCTTCCTCATTGCAAGAGATGCTTGATTTGTATGGCCCGGACTACAGCGGGTACGTAATTTGGGTGAACGAGCCGGAATTAGGTGCGCCTTATAACCAATGTGATCTGACGAACGTGTATGAAGCCGCCCAATACTATATTGACACGAAATCCGCTCTCCCTCAGGCTAAATTGGTAGGAACAAACAACGCCTTCGACGCCAATATCACCCCGTATACCCTGAGTTGGCTGAACAACTGGCGGGCGGCCGTGCTTGATTTGACCTGCAACCACCCCTCACCCCTGCCCTGCGGTTACCCGGAGATGTATGCCTATGGCATGCACCTGTTCGGCGAGAGCGCCGCGCTGAATTTGCAGTTGCTCGACCAATACTATGGCATCTTGCACAACAATTGGGGTATTGCCGACCCGCGTATTTGGGTGACCGAGATGACTTTTTGCATGAACAATCCGGCGCATGCGCAGGAGATGGCCGACACAATCTTCGGCTTTGAGAGCCGCGCCTTTCTGGAACGATATTCCTTTTGGACGAATCGCAGCGGCAATGACAACTATATCCCCCCGCCACCGAATGGCCGATGTTTCCTTTTCTCTTACCTAATGGACCCGTTCACCGGCTGGACAACACCAACTTTGCTAGGGACAACCTATCGCTCACTGCCATACAACTACAGCACTCCCTAGCTATCTTTCGCGCCGCCCATCACCGCGACTCGCGTGCAAGTTGCAGCAACGGCTGCCGACGCCGTTAGAAGAGCGCGTCAGCGCCGACCATTGCCCGGCGTTGACATTTCGCGCTGACTTGCCTATAGTGTAGAATGAGAGGGAACATGACGCGCACCAAGTGGTTAACACTGATCCTGGGTATGGCGCTGGCTACGGCGCTCACCATGCGCGGACTGAACGGCTCCACTGCCGGCGCGGTCGGCTCAGGCCACGCGCTTTTCTTGCCGGTAGTGGCCGGCGGCGCGGGCGAGAATGACGGCACAATTCGTGTTTGCGGCAGCCTGACGGGCCATCGAACCTGGTCACAGCCGGTGTATACCCTCACCTGCCCGGTGACGATCCCGGCCGGGGCTTCGTTAACCATTGAGCCTGACGTGACGGTGCAGTTCGCCGTCCCCGGCCCCTTCTCGCTCACCGTGCTGGGCCGCCTGACGGCGCAAGGCGCGCCCGATCGGCCGGTGCGCTTCCAATCGGCGGCAGCCCTGCCGGCGCCGGGTCAATGGGGCAGCTTGCAGATTCTGCCCGGCGGCATTGTGCAGATGAGCTATGCCGAGGTGCGGCATGGGGGCGCGGGCAATTCGGCGCAACTTCAGGTGGTGGGCGGTTCGGCCGAATTGGACACCGTCACCTTCCGCGATGGCATGAACGGCATCTCCGCCCAGGATACTTCCCTCATCCTACGCCATAGCGACATCAGCGACCACACCGGCTACGGCCTGCGGCTCACCGCTCTCAACACCCCCACGCTGCCCACCCTCCTGGGCAACACCTTCAACCGCAACGGCTCTTACCCCGCCCTCCTCCTGCTCGACGCCGGCGGCTTGGGTCACGGCATCAGTCGCAACCGGGGCAGCGGCAACGGCCGCTTTGACGGCATCTACCTGCAAGGCCGCCTGACCACCGCCTCGACGTTAGCCGTCAATCATCCCGGCTTCCCCTATGTCATCGGCGACCTGCGCCTTGAGCCGGGCGTCAACCTCAGCCTGGAACCCGGCCTCGTTCTCAAATTCGGCGCGCTCACCGGCAGCCTGCCCGCGCGTGGAACCGGCCGCCTGACCATCGCCGGCGCACTCTCTGGCAGCGGTCGCAGCGATGCCCCTCTCTTTTTCACCTCCTTCTGGGACGACGCCGCCGGCTACGACACCAACCGGGATGGCGTCGCCGCCCAGCCTCAACCCGGCGACTGGTTAGGGTTGCGCCTCGAGCCGGGCGGTCAAATGACCGTCTCTTACGCCCGCGTCAGCTATGCAGGCGCGCCCGGTCAGGTTGCAGCCATAGAAAACGCCCGCAACCTGACCGCCGCCCAACATAAAAACAGTCACAGCGCCGCGGACCGCCAGGCCCGCGACGGCGCATAAGAC
>JAYRVN010000429.1:0-2678 GCA_041918535.1 Chloroflexota bacterium | reverse complement strand
TCTTCGCCCAGATCGCGGCGTTGCTCAGCGTACTCTTCATTGCCACAACCACAGTCGCCCTGGCCGGCAGCATCGGCAGCGTTGTCGCCGTCTTCAACTACTTCACCCGCGACCTGCCCGACTTCACCGAGCTAGACAAACTCGGCGTTGACGTTGACACAACCTTTGAAACCACCAAAATCTACGCCTGGGGCGGCGATGAAGATGGCGATGGCATACGCGACGCCAAACTCATCTATGAAATTATTGACCCCTTGGGCGGCGATCGCGAATGGCTTCGGCTCGACCAAATTCCTCCTGATGTCATCAACGCCACCGTCGCTGTCGAGGACAAGAGCTTCTGGACCAATCAGGGCTTTGATCTGGAGGGCATCGGCCGGGCTTTCTATCAATATATTGTTCAGGGCGGCTCCGTTCAGGGCGGCTCCTCTATCACCCAGCAGGTCGTCAAGAACAACCTGATTGAGGCCAACCGCCGCGTCGTCGGCAGCACCGTTGACTTGGAAGATTACCAACGCAAACTGGAAGAAATGGTGCTCTCCTTCCGCATCTCTCGCTATTACACCAAAGAACAAATCCTGGAGTGGTATCTCAACACCAACTTCTACGGCAATCTGGCTTACGGCATAGAGGCCGCCAGCCGCCTCTACTTTGACAAGCCGGCTTCACAGTTGATGCTGGCTGAGACCGCTATGCTGGTGCCAATTCCGCAATCCCCGGCCTACAACCCAATTGACAACCCGGAAGAAGCCAAGGTCCGTCAGGGATTGGTGCTCTATGCGCTTTTCCGCGACGGCTACATAGACCGTGAAACCTTTGTTCAGGCCCGTGACGAGGATGTTACGGTTAAGAGCAACCTGGAAAATCGTTTTGACATCATCGCGCCCCATTTTGCCCAATATGTCCGGCAGGAATTGGAGCATCGCTTCGGGGTAGAGCAAGTGCTGCGCGGCGGTTTGACCGTTTACACCACGCTCGACCTGATCATGCAGACACAGGCCGAATGTGTCTCGCGGATGCAAATCGGCCGACTTTCCGGCCAGACCGGACAGATACTTTCGGCCGAAGAATTGGCTCGTTGCCCCGCTCTGGAACATCTGCGCCCATTGCCCGCCGCGGATGTCGGTGTCGATCACCATGTCAATAATGCCGCCGTCATAGCCATTGTGCCGCGCACCGGCGAAATCCGAGCAATGGCAGGCAGTCTGGACTATTGGAATGAAGCGATAGACGGCTCATTTAACGTGGCGGTAGACGGGTTACGCCAACCCGGCTCTTCCTTCAAACCCTTCACCTATATCACCGCCTTCAGCCAGGGTTACACAGCCGCCACCATGGTACAAGATGTGGAAACCGACTTCGGCACACCCTATAACGGCATCCCGTATGTACCGGTGGATTACGACCGCAAATTCCGCGGCCCGATGCGAATTCGCCAGGCGCTAGGCAACAGCTACAACGTGCCGGCCGTTGAAGTGATGAGTTGGGTGGGGGTGGAAAACGTCATTCGCACCGCACACCACATGGGCCTTACCAGTCTAAATGAAAACTCCCCCTATGGCCTCTCCCTTGCCCTGGGCGGCGGCGAAGTACGCTTAATTGACATGGTTTACGCCTATACGGTGTTCGCCAACCAGGGCGTCATGGTGGGGGTCACCCGACCGGCCGACAGCCAACAACTCGGCTTTCGCGCGCTTGACCCGGTTTCAATTCTGCGGGTGGAAGACCGACACGGGAACGTGATTTATCAATACAGCCAACCGGAGCGGCGCGAGATTATCTCGCCCCAGCTCGCCTTCTTGATGAACGATATCCTGTCTGATAACAAAGCCCGTTGCCAAGCTTTCGGCTGTCCCAATCCTCTGGAACTGCCGGATGGTCGCCCGACTGCCGTTAAAACAGGCACAACCAATAACTTCCGCGATGACTGGACGATTGGTTACACGCCGCAATTGGCCGTTGGCGTATGGGTAGGCAACACCGATAACACCAAGATGAAGGATTTACCTAGTTATAAGGGGGCGGCGCCGATTTGGAACGCGATAATGACCTGGGGGTTGCAAGGGGAACCGGCGATCCCGTGGCTGCCGCCGCCCGGCATTGTGCGGTTAAAAGTATGCGACCTCAACGGCTTGTTGCCCAGCCCCTCTTGCCCAACGGTGGAAGAGTATTTCATTGCCGGCACGGAACCAAAGATAGTGGATTATATGTACCAGAGGTTGCGGGTCAACGCGGCGACGGGAAGGCTGGCAACGCCGGCCACGCCGCCGGAGCTGGTGCGGGATGAGGTATTCACCCTTTATCCAGACCGTTCGGCCGATTGGGTGCGCGAGACGGGCAAACGCCAACCCCCGACAGAATATGATTCTCTCACCTATCTGAGCGGCTATGCCGGCAACGCGGCGATCCTCGCGCCGGAGCCTTTTGGTTTCGTGCGCGGTTATGTCAATATCATCGGCAATGCGCGCGCCGGCAACTTCGCTTACTACCGGCTCGCCTATTACGACAATCATTACCCGGACAATTGGATTGATATCACGGGCGCGGTCGCCAATCCGAACAGCGGCGGTTTGCTCGGCGCGTGGAATACCACAACTTTGGCCGATGGCACATATACCCTGGTCCTGCAAGTTTTCCACACCGATGGCAGCCGGGATGAGTTCCAGACGGCGGTGACT
>JAYRVN010000428.1:0-5376 GCA_041918535.1 Chloroflexota bacterium | reverse complement strand
CGCGTGTAGAGGATGAAACTATGGTAGGGTTTCGGCCGAACGAAGCGCACGATTTCCGGCGACGCCTCTTTTTGCATATCCGGGTAGACCATCTCCAAACGTTGTTCCCGGTCAAAAAGGTCGCGTAGCGTCTTCAAGTCTACCATACTTGGGGCCTCCGCATTCCCTAAATCGCGGTGGGGCGCATCTCAGCCGCCCAGCCTGCCTGAACGGCGCGCAACAAGGCCGCCTCTTGCTCAGGCAAAACGGTGCGCGGATCAAGCCGCAATTGGTCCTGTTGGATTCGGCCGATCACCTTCACCTCACCAGCCCGCAACCGCGCTGCCAGCGCGTCCGGGTTGGCCGTCCGCAATGCCACCGCGCACGTGGGCAACTGCTCGCCCGGCAAACTGCCGCCGCCCACCGTGGAATCGCTCGCCACTACGCCGGCCGGAATGCCTTGCGCCGTCAAGCAATCTACCCATCGGCCGGCGATTAGCGCCAACTCCTCCTCCGACCGGCTAATCATCTGCCAGACGGGAATCTCCTGCGTCGCCGCGCCCCGCAAGTACGCGGCCAGGGTGGCCGCCAGGGCAGCCAGACACAGCTTATCCGGGCGCACGGCGCGGGCCAACGGGTGGCGTGCCATTTGCTCCAGCGGCGCGCGCGCCCCGCCGGCAATCCCAGCCTGCGGCCCGCCCAGCAATTTGTCGCCGCTGAACGTGACCACATCGCAACCGGCGGCGATGGCTTCTTGCACCATCGGCTCCTTCTCCAGACCATACCGGCTGGTATCCAGCAAAGCGCCGCTGCCCTGGTCATAGAGAAGCCAAAGGCCGTGGGCATGCGCCAATTCCGCCAACTCAGCCAGCGCCGGTTGGCTGGTGAAACCGACCATCTTGAAATTAGAGGCGTGCGCCACCAGAATGGCGGCTGTGCGCGCGCTGATGGCTTGCTCGTAATCGCGCAAATGGGTGCGATTGGTAGCGCCGACTTCGACCAGTTGCGCGCCGGATTGAGCCATAACGTCCGGCACGCGGAATCCGCCGCCTATTTCCACCAGTTGGCCGCGACTGATGAGCACCTCGCGCCCCTGACACAGCGCCGTGAGCATGAGCAAGACGGCGGCGGCATTGTTGTTGACCACGATGGCGGCTTCGGCCCCGGTCAGGCGAGTGAGCGCCGCAGCGGCATGGACGGCGCGTGAGCCGCGTTCGCCGCGCGCCAGGTCGTATTCCAGGTTGGAATAAGCGGCGGCGGTCTCGGCGATGGCCTGGACGGCGGCCAGGCTCAAGGGGGCGCGCCCCAGGTTGGTATGGATGATGACGCCGGTGGCGTTGATGAGACTCTGCAAGCTGGGGGAGAGCCAAGCTTCCAGCCAGGCGCGCAAGGCAGGCAAGAGCGACTCCGGCCGGCTGATGGCATCGGGTTGGGCGCGGAGGGTCTGGCGTTCGGCCGAAATTGTCTGCCGAATGCCCTCCACCACCAGCGCGCGCCCATACCGAGCCGACAGCGCCGCCGCTTCCGGCCAGGCCAGAACCTGGTCAACGCTGGGCAATTGGCGCAAGCGTTCGGCCGAATCAGGCGTCATACGCCGCCTGCCTGGATGTGGGCTTGCTCAGTCAGGGTGCGCGCGCGCACGAGCAACATGCCTTCGATGAGGCCCAAAATGACGGCCACAAGCAGCGCCACCGCCAGGCCCAGGGCGCGCTGCATCTGCAAATAGGTGCAGGCGGCGGCCCAGACACCGATCCACAGCGCCTGCCGCAGCACCTGTCGGTAGGACAAGCCGGCGGGAGGGGATAATTTCGGCCGAAACCGCTGATTGATGACATACACCAGCGGCGTTACCAGGCCGGTGACCGCCCCCAACACCCCGCCCAAGAGAGCCAGGATGGCCTCCGGGTTACTCTGCGCCATCAACCCACCCGCGCTCAAATGACCGAGCACAACGGCGCGTTTGATGTCGTCGAATTCCGCCTGCGTCAGTTGCACACTTGCCGGCCAGGTATTATTGACCAACCAATTGAGCCACCACAGGCTGCCGGCCAACAACAACCAACCCGCTAACCATAGCGGAGCCACACCCATTCGCTTCAACCCTGCTTGCATAACGCCGATTATACCCCAGGCCGGAAAATGTGGTTCACGCCCGGCCGATCATCCTGTTGGAGCCGACCAGTGGGCCAGCAAGGCCTGCGCGTAGGCTTCTTCAGCCTGGGCAGCCTGATATTCCCGGCTCGCGCCCTGGCGGCCAAGGCAACACACAAAGTCGCCATTGCGCCGCTCCAGGCGGAACTCCTCGGTCGGCGCGACGCAGGTCAGCAATAAGTGGCGCAATTGACTTTCGGTGGGAATCCAGATGGCGTCCGCTTGCCACACATGGTCGAGCGCCCACTCGACGGCGCCGCTAAAGGAGATGGCGGGCAAGCCATCCAACACTTCTAGGGTCACGACCATATCGGTGATAGCGAAAACCCGTTCATCCAGACCAATGTCAGGGATCATAAAACAATCCAGCAACTGAGGCTGCCAGGAGAGGCCGGCCTCTTTCAGGGCGCGCGCTGATTCCAGAGATAACATAAGGGATTGTCGTCAGGCGAGGCAGCCAGGCGGCCGGCTCACCCCTTAATAGGCCCCCAATTCCCGCAGGCGTTCGTCGCTGATGCCGAAATGGTGGGCGAATTCGTGAATGGTGACCCGGCGCACCAGTTGGCGAATGGCCTCCCGGTCGCGTCCAGCCTCGCGTTCGATGGGGCCCTGGAAGAGGGTGATGGTGTCGGGCGAGACCAGATTGTAGCCGCCGGTGCGTTCAGTGAGAGGGATACCGGTATATAAGCCTAACAAGGTATGGCCGGGCGCGACGCGAGCGGCCGCAAGGTCGTCAGATGTCGGCCAGGTCTGGGTAAGGATATCTATGTTGCGCATACGGTCGTGGAAGAAGGCGGGTAAGCTCTCGACTGCCTCCAGCACCAGGGCCTCAAAATCGGCCGAATCCAACCACATCCCCCCGCGCCCACGCGACACTCCAATCCGATTCTGTTGTCGCTCAAGCAGCTCAACCCGATTGCCAAAGGGGTCCCGCAACTCGCAACGACGATAGCCGGGAATCGGCGGCGACTCAGACACCACCACCCCCGCCGCTTCCAACCAGGCGCGCCAACCCGGCAAATCCTCCACCTCATACGCCAGATGCGCCCGGCTGAGCGAACGATCCACCCCGTCTTCCACACCCACATGCAGTTGCTTCTCGCCGACCTGCAACCAGAAACCGCCGCGCCCTTGCAGTGTCGCAGGCTTGGGGATTTCCGTCAGACCCAACAATTCGCCGTAAAAAGCGCGCGCCATCTCTTCCGCGCCGACGGGAATGGTAATTTGTGCGTGGTGCAACCCCACAATCTTCATCATCACTCACCTGAATAAGCCCAAACGATTGACAGGCCGGCCCGGCCCATTTACTATGATAGTATCAAATGATCGCCGACAGGCAACCGTTCCGCCCGATCTGACTGATTTCAAATGCCGCAATACTTTTTGCTTATCCTGATTCTCCTTGGCATGGGATTTCTCTTCCAGGTAGATTTTGTCTTCTACCTGGCCTATGTCTGCGCCGGCCTCTATCTTGTCAACCAATGGTTTGTGCCGCACGTCTTGCGTCGCCTCAGCCTCGAACGTCGCTACCACGATCACGCCTACCTGGGCGAAGCGGTGCCGGTGACGGTGACGCTGAAAAACGACAGCCGTCTGCCTGCGCTTTGGGTGCAAGTGGTCGAATCCATCCCGTTCGGTTTGCTGACCACCCGCCGCCTGAGCGAAGTCGTTACTCTGCGAGGGCGCGATAGCCTGAAGCTGCCGTATGAGGTGGTAGCCGACCGACGCGGTTACTATCAATTGGGCCCTTTGCTGATAACCACCGGCGATATATTCGGCTTCATTGAGCGACGGAGCCAACTTGCGCCCGCGTATCTCACGGTCTATCCCCAGATTTTGCCGTTGGCGCGACTGGGCTTGCCCTCACGCCTGCCGTTTGGCGTCATCACCGACCGCCGACGGTTCTATGAAGACCCGGCCCGGCCTCAAGGTGTGCGCGACTACCGTTCCGGCGACTCGTTGCGCCAAATTCATTGGAAAGTTAGCGGCCATACCCAAGAATTGGCGGTCAAGACCTTTCAGCCCACAATATCGCTGCAAACGGTGGTGGCGCTCAATCTTAATCTGGGGGAACATGATCGCCGGGAACATTACCACACCACGGAATGGGGCATCGTCGTCGCCGGCTCGCTGGCGGCCCATCTGGTGGGCTTGCGCCAGGCGGTGGGGCTGGTCACCAACGGCCTGGACCCGCTGCTGCGCCAGACTGACGCCGCTTTTGATGCCGAGAGCGGGCGTTTACAAAATCTGACGCCTGACGCGGCGACGCAGATACCGTCGCTATTGCCGCCGCGTCCAGGTCGCGCCCATCTGATGCGGGTGCTGGCTTTGTTGGCGCGGATTGAAGCGGGCCACACGCAGCCGTTTCACGCCTGGTTGCCGGCGCGCACGGCGGGGCTGAGTTGGGGCACGACGCTGATTCTGATCACGCCTTGCGGCGATGAAGCGATCTGTCAGATGGCGCACCGCTTGTTGCGGGCCGGGCTGAACCCGGTATTATTGGTGGCACAGGCGACGGGAGATTTCGGCCGAATTCGTGAACGCGCCCGCCGCCTGGGTTTCGCCGCTTATCTGGTCAGCAGCCCGACAGACCTACCCTTCGCTTGACTCATCACCTTAAGGAGCTCCCATGTCCACCGAAACCTCGCTTCGCCGCCCCCGGCCCTACTGGCATGTAGATGCCAAGTGGATCACCGGCTTGCTCCTCCTTTTTGTCCTGAGCATCACGTTGGTTGTTTACCAATTCTATCGGATCAGCGCGCGCGAACCGGCGACAGAAATCATCAGTCAGGCCCTCAGCGCCGGGCTGAGTTTCTTGGGCGGTTTCACGCCGGATGACCCCGTGTTGTTGGAACAATTGCAGCAACGCCTAGCGGTGAATCCGGGCCAGCCGGTGGAAGTCATCCCCGGCCTGGCCATCACGCTGAGTCCGGAACAGTTGACCGGGTTGACGCCGCGCGCCGCCTTGCGGCTCATCACCGATCAGTTGGCTGCCCCTATCTACGCGCATGGGGCGCAAGGACTGGCCAATCTGACTCAAGATGCAGAGATGCGGCAATCCATCCTGGCCGGCGGCGATCTGTTTGATTTACTGACGGCAGACACGCACGCCAGCTTGGAACAACCGCTAAAGATTCTGGCCGGGGTGTCGGGCGCGCTGTTACTTGGACTGATCCTGTTCAGTCGGGGTTTCGGCCGAATCGGGAGTCCGGGTTGCGTGTTATTTGTAGTGGGGCTGCCGGGTCT
>JAYRVN010000427.1:0-2888 GCA_041918535.1 Chloroflexota bacterium | reverse complement strand
GCCACGCGCGCGCCCCACGGCCCGGCGCAATTGACCACGACCGGCGCGGATAGCTCCCCGGCCGTCGTCGTCACGCCGGTGACGCGGTCGCCGTGACGGGTGATGCCGGTGACGGCCGTGTTGATCAGCAGACGCGCCCCGGCGCGCTTGGCTGCGGCGGCGTAGGAAGTGACGGTCAGATAGGGGTCGGCGTAGCCGCTATCCTCTTCCCAGGCGGCGGCAACCGTGTCGGCCGTCTCCAGGCCGGGCATGATCTCGCGCACCGCCTCGGGCGTGATCACCTCGGTGCGGATGCCAATGGCGCGCTGCATGGCGACATTGGCCACCAGCCCCTCGCGGTTGTCGGCCGAAGCCAGCGCCAGAAAGCCGCTGCGGCGGAAGCCGCACTCGCCGCCGACCCGCTCCTCGAAGTCGCTGAAGACGCCCAGGCTGTAGTAGGCCATGCGGGCGGTCAGCTCGTTGGAGTAGTGCATGCGGATGACGGCCGACGAGCGGCCGGTCGGCCCGTCGCCGATGTTGTCTTTCTCGACGACGGCGACCTTGACGCCGCGCCGCGCCAGTTCCAGAGCGGTGGAGCAGCCGTTGATGCCCCCGCCGATGATGATTACGTCATATGATTCAGCCATTGATGAAACTCCCGTTTGAAATGGTTCCCGCGTGGGGGGAGTATAGCATGATGGGGGATGGCCGGTAAGAATTTCGATCCATAAACCGGCCTGCTTCAAAATGAATTATCGGGGAGCTGCCCAGGCGTAAAAACACAACGGGCATGGAAAACTCCATGCCCGTCAAAAATAGCGGAAGAAACCCGCTATGCTAATTGTTGGTCGGGGTCGACGGAAGTGTCTGCAGATAGGCCCAGATCGCCTGCAAATCTTCCTTGTCGGCCGTGCCGATGGCGGGCCAGGGCATGGCGGGGCTTAGCTCCCTGCCGCTTGGCGTCACGCCGGTGGCCAGCGTGGTCAGGAACTCTTCTTCCGTCCAACCGGCTATCTCGCCGCCCGGGGTCAGGTTGGGGGCGGCAGGCAAACCTGTCTGGGCATCAGCCGGCGCGCCGGCCAGATTAGGGCTGTGGCAGCCCTTACAGGTCAGTACCCGATACGCGCCATATTCGGCGGTGGCGCCGCGCGCCGGGGCCGTGGTTGGCGGGGCGTTGTGATCGATGCTCATCGCCGGAAGAAGCTCGGCCGCGGGGATGACGCCCAACCCCATCAGGATGCGGGGAACGGTGGTGAGCTTGCGGGCCGGAATCGGATTGTCAACGGCCGGCAGCGTCTTGAGATAAGCGATCATATCGCCCAACTCACCTGCATCCACGTGCGTGTATTCATTCGATGGCATGATCATCAGCACTTCACCGTTCGGGCGAATTCCGTGGCGCAAGGCACGAATCCAGTCGGCGTCGGTGTAAGTCGCGCCGATGCCGCCCTGTCCACTGGTCAGGTTAGGCGTGTAGATGGTGGCAAAGCTGGGATCATTGACAAACTCCTTGCCGGCCAGGTTTTCGCCATGACAGTCGGCACAAAGCATGAAGTGCTTCACCAGGTATTCACCATTGGCCACGGCCTCGGCGTCGGTCGGCACGGTGATATTATCCGGCGTATAGTCAAATTTCCTGGTCAGCATTGACCCGCCCCGGATGTATCCAATCAGGCCAACGACCACGACCAAGGCGATCAACACACCGATAACAATTCCAACCCATTTCAAAATTTTCACAGGAGCCTCCATAAAAAGTGGTCATTTACAATCGACTCATCTCTGATGCCGATGATTGTTCTATAGGCAGCGGTCGAATCTGTTCCCCCGTTTTCTCCTCCAAATAGGCAACCAGCTCCCCCAATGTGGCAAACGCGATCCGCTCATTACTGTTTGGATTTTCCAGCATGGCCCGCCAGGCTGCTTCGTGGCTCTCGCGCCACAGCCTAAGCAGATAGGCTTTGTATTCGCGCGTGGGCATGGGGTTGGTTCCTGAATTTGTTTCCGTTACGTCAATTGTTCAATGCCATTTCCTCCCGGTTCCAGCATTGCTATAATCATACCGCCCGTGGAGATGGCAAGACATTTTACTCATGGTTATTCTAGCGTGACGCTCTTTAGGAACTCTTTATTTTCTGTCTTTTTGAGAGAGAAGCTGGAACACGATTGCAGACATGGCACAAGCTGAATTGCAGCTTTCGTTGTTGGGCGGGTTGACGATTACCTATCGGAACACGGCCGTTTCCCAATTTGCCTCGCGCAAGGTCGAGGGCTTGCTCGTTTATCTGGCCTGCAACCCGCGACCGCACCCCCGTGAAACGTTGGCCGCGCTTCTTTGGCCGGACAACGATCAGAACCGCGCGTTGGCCAATCTCAGCGTCGCCCTCACCAGTTTGCGCAAGCAGTTACCGACGGCCGTGCTTGCCGAGCGACATACGGTCGCATTCAATACCGAACAGGACTACATGCTGGATACGGCCGCATTCCAGCGAGCCGCCAGCCAGGCAAGGGACGAGCAAAAGAGGTCCGGCAAACTGGGGCATGCCGGCGCGGCCCAATTGGCGGCGGCCGTCACCCTCTATCGCGGCGATTTCCTGGCCGGCTTCAACATCCGCAACGCGCCTGAATTTGAAGCGTGGGTGCTGCTGGAACAGGAGCGCTTGCGTCAACAGTTCCTCGCTGCTCTGGCCGATCTGGTTACCTTCCACCGGCAGCGCGGCCGGCTGGATGCGGCCATTGCCTATGCCCAACAACTGCTGGCCGTTGACCCATTGCAGGAAGACATTCATCGGCAATTGATGACGCTCTTTGCCCAAAACAATCAACGGCCGGCCGCCCTGGCCCAATATGAGCAATATCGCCGTATCCTGAACGAAGAATTGAGCGTGAAGCCGGCCGAGGAAACGGTT
>JAYRVN010000426.1:0-2873 GCA_041918535.1 Chloroflexota bacterium | reverse complement strand
TAGAGGAGATGAGCCTATGCAAAAGCAATGGATTATATCCAACCCAAAGGTGATGATGGGCAAACCTGTTATTGCAGGAAGCCGCATCACGGTTGAATTGATTCTAGAAAAACTGGCGGCGGGCGAAACCATCGAACAGATTCTCGAAGCCCACCCACACGTTACCCGCGAGGCTATCTCAGCCGCCCTGGCATTTGCGCGAGATGCTCTGCGAGCCGACGTAGTTTATCCCCTGGCCGAGATGCCTGCATGAACTTCCTGACTGATGAAAGCGTTGACCGCCCAATTGTTGAACGGCTGCGGCAAGATGGGCACAGGGTGTTAGATGTGGCTGAATTGGGGCCGGGAATGCTTGATGATGCTGTCTTGAACCTGGCAAATCAAGAAACTGCATTGTTGGTCACGGCCGACAAGGATTTTGGTGAGATGGTGTATCGCCAGCGGCTACATACCCATGGAGTGGTGCTGATTCGCCTTGCGGGTCTGTCACCCACTCATAAAGCCGAGATTGTGGCCCTGGCAATTAGAGAGCATCTGTCAGAGCTTCCACGCTCTTTCGCGGTGATTGTGCCAGGCATGTTTCGCATACGTCGTGTCAGCAAGTAGATTCTCAGCGGAAGGTTGCGCCCAACAAACACCACAGGAGGCAACTGCCGTCGTTATTATTGTTAGCAGGCTGAACGGCAACCCCGATTGCGCCACCCGATCTACCCTAAGAGGGTCAACACGACCGCCAAGACGAATAGACCGCCCACGACAGCCACTAACCAGCGTTCGCGGCGCAACGCCTGACCGACGCTCTCCGTAGAGGCCAGGCGGCGCGGGTGCGGCGGCTGGCGCGCGCCCAGTAGCGCCTGACGGAAGGATTGGACATCCGGGGGGCGATCATCCGGGTGCATTTCCATTGCCCAGCGGATGGCGTCCGACATAACAGCCCCGATCTTCGGATTGAGTTGATGGGATGGGCGTAGGCTACGGGGATTGAGGAAACGCGTCTTGGCTTCCGGCGGCGGCTGGCAGGTGAGCAGGTGATAGAGGGTGGCGCCCAAAGCGTAGATGTCCGATTGCGGGGTGGTGTGACTGCTATCGTCCCCATACTGTTCCAGGGGCGTATAGAAGGCTGTGCCACGACCTTGCAAGATAGTGACGGTGCGGTCATCCAGGGCCTGGACTTTGACGAGGCCGAAATCCACCAGTTTGATGCGCTGGTCCGGCCGAAGTTTGATATTGGCGGGCTTAATATCGCGGTGCAGAACCGGCGGGTCCTGGCTATGCAGGTATTCCAGGGCGTCCAAAATCTGGCGCGCCCAGGCCAATACCTGGTCAGGATCGGGTAGCTGGCCGGAGGCGACAGATTGCTCAATGATTTCCTTCAGATCATGACCCGGCACGTAATCCATGACCAGAAATTCTCGGCCGGAATCGGTGAAATAGTCGGAGACCTGCGGTAGATTGGGGTGATCGAGGCGGGCGAGGGTGCTGGCTTCACGCAGGAATTGAGCGCGGGCTTGTTCTTGCATTTCGGCCGATTCTTCCTCGTCTAATTGTATCTCCTTGATGGCGCATAACCGCCCCGGTAAGCGCAAATCCTCCGCCCGATAGACACAACCCATCCCGCCCCGCCCCACCACATTGGCGATTCGGTAACGCTCGCGTAAAATGGCCCCTTCGGACAATGGATTATACATAAAATGGTCAACTATATGGACGCCGATACCCAAAGCAGTTTACAAAATTCGACTCGCGCTTTATTATAGTCTCAAAGGGCCTCAGATGCAGGCTATGTTGCCACCCGTTATTGCGTGGCGCAAGGGATACCATGAGCGAAAAACCTGTGGTGTTGATTCGAGACGGCGAGTTGGCCGGCCAAAGCTGGGCCATTGAAGGCCACCGCTTTCTTATCGGACGAGACAGCGAGTGCCAGCTCATTTTGCCGGAACGGCAAGTCTCCCGCCATCACGCGGAAATTGTCTACACGACGAATGGCCGCTTCCGACTGTACGACCTGGACAGCAAGAACGGAACTTACGTCAATGGTCAAAAGGTCACCGCTCCTGTTGATTTGAAGGACGGCGACGCCATCCAAATTGCCCTGTGCGTGTCCATGATCTTCATCGGCTCAGATGCGACAGTGCCGTTGACGTTTGAAGCGCCGCCCAAGATTGGCCCGCTGGTGTTGGATGAAGACCAGCGCACCGCCATTATCCACGGCCAAGTCCTGATGCCGCCCCTTTCACTCTCGCAGTTTCGGCTGCTAAAGGTGTTATTCGACGCCAAAGGGGCCGTCTGCGACCGTGACACGGTAGTTAATACGGTCTGGCCGGGGACGGAAGGGCTGGGGGTGTCCGAGCAAGCCATTGACGCTTTAGTTCGCCGCTTGCGCGATCGCCTGGCGGAACTGGATTCTTACAACTATATTATCACGGTGCGCGGGCACGGCTTTCGTCTGGATAATGAACCCCACTGAAAGGCGACCGAGCGATCGGCCGCCTTGTCTTCGGCTACGCCTGTGGATTCGGCTTGGCCTGGCGCAGCGCGCGGTTAACCAGCCTAAAAGTTTGGCTAATTTGTGGCTCTGCACAACGCTTCTGTCAAGGTGAGCGTGTATCATAGGGTGTCCCAACGGCATCGGCCGATATTTCACCTGCCCATTGAGGCTGTATGAGTCATGCGCCTGAGATTCTTCCCATAGCTGAGTTGCCGGTACACACGGAAGGGGATTCGGCCGGGTTGGGCCCCCCCCCCCCCCCCACCCCACCCCCCCCCCACAGCCACGACCGACAACCCCCCGCCCCCCCCCCCCCAACCAGGAAACCAACCCCCCCCCGCACAACCCACCCACCCCCAACACACCCGACCCCCACCACAACCCC
>JAYRVN010000425.1:0-3898 GCA_041918535.1 Chloroflexota bacterium | reverse complement strand
GTCGGTTGCCCCCACAGGCTATGCCCCGTTTCAAACTCCCATTGCAGCGAGCCGTCACGCGCATTCAGAGCCAGCAAGTGATTATCGGCCGTGCCCACGAAGACCTGATCGGCCGTCGCCAACGGGGCGGCAATGATGCGGTCAGTCGCCACGTTTTCTTGCGTCCACACCTCCGCCGGGGTTGCCTGGCCGTTTTCCGCTAGGATTTCCAAACCGTAAAGCGTCACCACCACACTGGGCGAAAACATCCCGCGTGGCACGCCGTAATTGCCCACCACCACGCGCGAACCGACTATTGCCGGCGGCGCGAGGAAGACAGCCCGGCCACGTTCAGCCGGGAATTTCCAGACCTCTTTTTGCGCGGCCACATCTATGGCGTAGACTTCCGGCCCGGAGGCAACATAGACATAGGAATTATCGGCCGAAAGTCCCGGCCAATTAACCGCGCCTGATGAACTTGCCCCGCAAGCCGCTAATAACCAGGCAACGGCCGCCAGCAGGATCAAGCCAGGCCGTTTGAGCGACCATTTTGCTGCATACAAGGAGAGACCTCCACTAGGGAACGGGATCGTATCCCCCGGCGCTAAAAGGGTGGCAGCGGGCAATGCGTTTGATCGCCAACCAGCCCCCTTTGATCACGCCATATTTTTCGATGGCTTCATACCCATAATGCGAACAGGGGGGCGTAAAGCGGCAAGAGGGAGGCAACACCCGCGACAAAGTGTTCTGATATAAGCGGATAAGAAAAAGAGCGATTGTCTTCATAATCAACCGGCGGTCACTCTTTCATCGGCTGCGCCGCAGCCGATGACTTCAACAGTCGAGCCTGTTTCAACAAGCTCAACACCGCGCTCTCAGCCTCGCTGAACGTCGCCTGTGGGGTCTCCGTTCGCGCCATAAGCAGGCAGTCCCAGCCGGTCTGAATCTCCGGCAGGTGCAGGCGAACCGCTTCTCGCAAGAGACGCCGCGACCGATTCCGCGCCACAGCTTTGCCCACCTGACGACTGGCGCTAAAGCCAAAGCGGCTCACCGTCAGGCCATTCGCCTGCCAGTGTAACCGAGCCAGCCGATGTCTGGCCACATGCCCTTGTCGGCGCACAGCCTCGATGTCCACACGGTGTCGCAACCGGTGACAACGCTGCATGCGCACAGCCGACTACTTGGCGCCGCCCCGTTTCAAACCGCGAAACGCCGTCGCGCGCGTGCCGTTCCAGTCAAACCGCTTGACGTGTTCATTCATGTCGGGGGTCAATTCGTAACGCCCCTTGGCCCGGCGCGCCTTCAGCACCTTGCGCCCGCTCTGGCTCTTCATGCGTTGCCGAAAGCCATGCACACGCGCGCGGCGTCGAATTTTTGGTTGATAAGTCCGCTTTGTCATATCACATCTCCCAAAAGCAGGGCCTGACGCCCCGCCCGAAATAGCCAATCACTCTGACAGCGTTCAGACTGACTGCCGCCGCAGGCTGGCTGCGGCGTTGTTCTACAGGCCCGGCAGGCCATAATCAGCTTGAACAAACGCCCAGAGGCTTCAATGAGCAGCATACCATTATACTGAACGACCCCGGGTCGGTCAAATACGTTAACGCGGCGCCAATCGACGCTTCTCTGCCGGCAGCGGGGCTCTTTTTGTCTGCAGCGCCGCATTGGCTAATCATCGCTTAACCCGTTCCTCGAACGTTATGCGCCATAGTATACCCCTGCTGTTCAACAAAGGTGAACAGTTGTGGCGGCTCTCACCGCCGCCGATGAGAGCCCGGGGCGAACACCAACCGGCTGGTTCCTCAAGGCGTGACGATCAGGTCGTTTGAGCCCAAGGGAATTACTTGAAAGAAGCTGTTCCCGACGGCGAGTGGGATCACCTGATTGTTGGCGTCGTAAAAAGTGAGCATATCATATGGATTGCTGCGCACCCAATGACCATCAAAGCGCAGCCCATCGCGGAAGATGGAAACAGGCCCTTCGCCCCAGATCTGAATCTCGATAGAGCGGCTGCCCAGACTGTCCTCTACCATGAGGGTTTCCACATGGTTAGCCGCCACAGCGATAACATTGCGAAAAGCCAATTGCTGCCCGGTATTAGCGTCCAACTGCGCCTGTCCATCCGCCCAGCGCGCATAACGCTGCGTGGCAGGGTTGTATTGCCAGAAGGCTGTGGTGGCCGAGTAGTTAAATTGGAGCGTCCCGGCCGGTTGGCCGCCCGGCGGCGAATCGGGGGCAAACGTCATGCCGTTCTGAAAGTCGGGCGGCGTATTGAGGCCGCGGTTAGTCAGGATATTACGCAGGAATAGGGTGTCGGTGAAGAGGGTATGCTCAAAGGCTTTGTTCGGGTCAGGGCGGCGATAGAAACCATCGTGCCCGAAGTCGGGCGAGATGATGCGGTCGAAAAACGGGCTGTCGCGGAAAAGCAGCCGCACCGGCCCGCTGGCCCCGGAATAGGCGAAGGCGGCGTCGTACATCTTAGGGATTTCCAAATCAATCAACCGACCGCTGCGCACGGAACCGACCAGATCGGCGTCGTGACCGTAGAAGACGGCGGTGAAGCGGGTGACGCCGCCCTCGGCGTAATGTTCAAAGACCAGGTCGGCGGCGCTGAGGCCGGCTTGCGGGCGCACCAGCGGGGGATAGTTGGATACTTTGATCGCCAGCGGCCGGCGTTGTAAGGCGGCGGGGTCGGCCAATGTTTCACCGGTCAGCGGATTGACGCCGGCGGGGAAGTTGTCGGGGCCGATCTGTCCCGGCAATGGTTGGTTGGGCGTCGCCGCCGGCGCGGGCAGGGGCGTCGGCGATGCGGCGGGCAGCGGCGCCGGCGCGAGGGTGACTGTCGGGGCGGCGACCACCGGCGGCGGCAAGAGCGTCGGTGTGGGTTGGACGCCGGCCGGCGTTATGGCTGCCCGGCTCGGCAGAGGCACGGGCGTGGGCGGTGTCTGGCCCTGGCAAGCGGCCAGGCAACCCAGCCAGGCGAATATCAGGAGGTAGAAGAAGGGAGGTCTCTTGGACATAGTCTGGATCACAAAGGCGAAAGTTTAGGTCGTAGAAGGTGGGCCGGTCGGGCCATTTTGGGCGGTCCGGCGAAACTATGCGCGCAGCGTGCGGTGTCTGTCGGCAATGCCGATTGTATCAGGGGGTTGAGCTTGTGACAATTTGGCAAACTCCGGTACAATTGCATTGTTAAAAATGCAGCAGAAACGCTAAGGGGTGGTGGCGAAAAGGCAGACGCAGCGGACTTAAAATCCGCCGGATGAAAGTCCGTGTGGGTTCGAATCCCACCCGCCCTATGATGATTTGCGCCGCCGCGCATGGCGCCAAAACAAGCCCAAAATCGTGAAGAAGGCTGGACAGGGTTGATCGTCACTACGGCACGATCACAACATAATGAGGAAAAGAAGCAGGCCATATACACCATTTACCAATTGGATGCTGGCGGGCTGGATGAAGCCTTCTTGGAGGCGTTAAGAACTTTGTTTCAGGGCAAGCGTATCGAGATAACCGTCGCGGAGTTGGATGAGACCGAATATTTACTGCGTTCGGAAGCTAATCGTGAGCGATTATTGGCGGCTATAAATTAAATAATGTGGAGAATGGGCGGGGCCTCGTAGAAACGTCGCTATGAGACGAGTCGTTTTTGAAGGTGGGGCATTTGAAGATTTTGCCGACTGGGCGACGGAGGATCCAAAATAACATGCCCGTATTGTGCGCCTGATTCAGGAGGCGCGGCGAACACCTTTTAGTAGGTTGCGAAAACCGGAACCTTTGCGCCATGAATTGAAGGGATATTGGTCACGGCGTATAGATGCTGCGCAGCGTTTGGTGTGCAAGGTCGCCGACGGTGCTCTAATCATTGTTGTTTGCCGTTATCATTACTCCCCTTGATAATTGAAGGTTGATAACCTCCGCAAGG
>JAYRVN010000424.1:0-12440 GCA_041918535.1 Chloroflexota bacterium | reverse complement strand
TGGCCGTGAGCGGCGTCGCCTGGATTCTCTCCAGTTGGCGGCTGGCCCTGGCTTCGGTCGTGGGATTACTCTTCATGGGCGCGCTTGGCATGTGGGACCTGGCTATGGATACCCTCAGCCAAGTCCTGGTTGCCGTGCTGGTCTCGGTCATGATCGGCATGCCGCTCGGCCTGTGGGCAGCCTACAGCGATAGAGCCGAACATTTCATGCGCCCTGTCCTTGACTTTCTCCAGACCATTCCCCCCTTTGTTTATCTAGTGCCGGTAATTATGCTTTTCAATGTCGGCCGTGTGCCCGGCATCATCGCCTCGGTTCTATATGCCATCCCGCCCACGATCCGCCTGACCAGCCTCGGCATTCGTCAGGTAGACCCCGCCACCGTGGAAGCGGCGCGCTCTTTTGGCTCAACCGGTCGTCAAATGTTAGGCAAGGTTCAATTCCCCCTGGCATTGCCCACCATCATGCTGGGCATCAGTCAGACGATCATGATGGTGTTGGCCATGGTCATCATCGCCGGGTTAGTCGGCGGCGGTGGACTGGGGTTGGAAGCCATCATCGGCCTAGCGCAGAATCAGACTGGACGCGGCATCGAAGCCGGGCTGGCCATTGTGATCATGGCTATTATCACCGATCGCCTGACGCAGGCCTGGGCGCTCCGTCGGGCGCGCGCCGTCCATCTGGCCCCGGCCTGATCCCAAGCCGCCGCCTCACACGCCGCGGTTAGCCTTCTCTGCTAACCCATTCAGAATCGTAACCGTTGTATGGCTTGAGCGCCCTATGCCTGGGCGCTCAGGCGATTTTCAGGCGATCGAGTCGGCGCTGTTGGTGTTTGACGGCAGCCGACACAAGGGCTGTGAATAACGGGTGGGGTCGGTTGGGGCGGCTCTTGAATTCGGGGTGGAATTGGCAGCCGAGCATAAAGGGATGATCGCGCAGTTCGGCGATCTCCACCAGCCGCCCGTCCGGGGAGATGCCGCTGAAAAGCATGCCGTTGGCCTCGAAAATGTCGCGGTAGGCGTTGTTGAATTCCCAGCGGTGGCGATGACGCTCGTGTACCAGATCGGTGGCGTAGGCGGCGGCGGCGCGGGTATTGGGCACAAGCCGGCAAGGGTAAGCGCCCAGGCGCATCGTGCCGCCCATATCAGTCAGGTGTTGCTGATCGGGCATGAGGCTAATGACGGGATGGGGGGTGTTGTTGTCGAATTCGGTGCTGTTGACGGCGTCATTGTGGAGAATATTTCGGCCGAATTCGATACACATCACCTGCATCCCCAAACACAAGCCCAGGTAAGGCACACCCTTCTCCCGCGCCCACCGCGCCGCCATCACCTTCCCTTCAACCCCGCGATAACCAAATCCGCCGGGCACGACAATCCCATCCACCTCTTCCAACACCTCCCACCCCTTGCCTTTCTCCAAATCGCCTGAATACACCCACGCCACTTCTACATCCCGGTGATTCGGAATGCCGGCGTGAAACAGGGCCTCGCGCACACTCATGTACGCGTCGTGCAACTGCACATACTTGCCCACAATCCCAATGCGGAGACTGGGTTTGGCGCGTTCAATCTCCTGGATCAGTGTCACCCACTCATTTAGCACCGGCCTGGATGGCGGCAGATGCAACCGTTCCGTTACTAAATCGGCCAGGCGCGCCTGTTCCAACTCCAGCGGGATCTTATAGAGCAAGTCGCTGGTCACCGCCGGGATGACAGCGCGTGATTCCACACTGCAAAACAGGGCGATTTTCTCCAGATGTTCTTCGGCAATCGGGTGGTCCGCCCGCGCCACAATCACATCCGGCTGGATGCCGATGCCGCGCAACTCCCGCACGCTGTGTTGAGTCGGCTTGGTCTTCAGCTCATGGCTGGCTTGCAGATAGGGCAAGTAGGTTACATGCACATAGAGCGTGTTTTCCTGGCCTACATCGGCGCGCATTTGCCGGATGGCCTCTAAAAAAGGTAGGCTCTCGATGTCGCCGACTGTACCGCCGATCTCGACCAGCACGACATCCGCTTTGGTCTTATCCGCCAACGCGCGCATGAACCGCTTGATCTCATTCGTGATGTGCGGGATCACCTGGATTGTCCCGCCCAGATAATCGCCGCGCCGCTCTTTGGCAATGACCTCGGCATAGACCCGACCGGTAGTCACATTCGACATCTGATTGAGATTGATGTCAATAAAGCGCTCGTAGTGCCCCAGGTCCAGGTCCGTCTCGGCTCCATCATCGGTGACAAACACTTCGCCATGTTGGTAAGGAGACATAGTGCCGGGATCCACATTGATGTAGGGATCGAGTTTTTGCACGGTAATATTCAGGCCGCGTTCCTTAAGCAAACGCCCCAACGCCGCTGCCGTCACCCCCTTGCCCACCGAGCTCACCACGCCGCCGGTAAAAAAGATGTATTTAGCCATCGGTTTATCCTTGTTTCTCACGCCCATGCGGTCCAAGCTGCAGCCCAGTCGAAACGGCCAACCGGCCTAAACGTCGCTCGCCGCCGGCCAAGAGTAGCCCGCCGGTGGCCCGACTGCAGAAGCATCAAGAAGGGGCATGTCACACTGGCGACATGCCCCATTTCATTCCAACTATGGTTTCCGGCATTGCGCCGGGTCGCGTTCCGTCTTGCTCACCGATGGCAAAGATACCATGAGCCGCGCCGTCTGTCAAAGGCGATTCGCCGCCAACCGGTCAAGCAAATTCCATCGGCGGCGCTTCGATGCATCGCCGCGCAACCGTTCCTGTCGTATTTTGACGCAACAACCCGTTGACTCGGCTCATTTTGACGGCGCAAGACAAAGCGCCATAGGTGGACATCTGCCATTAGCAACAGCCATCCCCCCCATATCTGGGCGTCTATCCGGCCGTCAGGCTACCACTGCCCATAAACCACTATCCAGGCCGGCGAAGGTTAAAAAATCGGATCGGCGGGTGTCTTTTTAATCTTAAAAACGACAACCTTTTAAAGCGGCGGCGTTGCGCCGGTCCAGTTATTGGGCTAGAATGGCTCTACCACACTGAGCCAAACAAGCATTCATTTCCGCTTTGGTATGTTGCCGTTACCAACGGCTTAAGCACGGGTTCTGAAGATTCAACTCATCAGTTACCCTGTGAGAGTAGCCTTTTGTCTGGCTAATAGGTTATCGGCGTTATTTTTGTTGATTATTGAGGTTCGGCATGATGATGTCACCCGAAATTGCTTGGAAGGCCACTTTAGGTGAGCTAGAGCTACAAATGACCCGGGCCACGTTTAACACGTGGCTCAAAGATACGCGGCTGGTTTCGGCCGAAGAGGATGCGTATGTGATCGGCGTGCGTAATCCGTATGCGCGCGACTGGTTGGAAAACCGTCTGAAGCGCACGATTGTGCGGACAATGGCGAATATTATCGGCCGAAAACCTACCGTCAGTTTCGTCGTCACAGTAGGCGAGCAAGAGGGTGGCGGCGGCATGAGCGGCAAAAAATCGGCCGAATCCGCCTCATCCGCCGAACCGACCTCCGGCGCCAACGGCCACGCCCCCGCGCCGCTCGAACCGACGCGCCTGACCAGCAACCTGAACCCGCGCTATACCTTCAACACCTTCGTCGTCGGCCATAACAACCGGCTGGCCCACGCCGCCGCCCTCTCCGTGGGCGAAAAACCGGGCCAAACGTACAACCCCCTGTTCATCTATGGCGGCGTCGGATTGGGAAAAACCCATCTGCTCCACGCCGTCGGTCATAAATGCCAGGAAACCGGCCACACCGTTTGCTACGTCTCCTCCGAACAATTCACTAATGACCTCATTCAGGCCATCCGTAACCAACGAACGGCCGAATTCCGCGAGAAATATCGCACCCCGGACGTCCTTCTAATTGACGACATCCAATTCATCGCCGGCAAAGAGAGCACCCAGGAAGAACTCTTCCATACCTTCAACGATTTGCACAGCCAGGGCAAGCAAGTCGTCATCTCCAGCGATCGCCCACCGCGGGCAATGGTCACATTGGAAGAACGGCTACGTTCCCGGTTTGAATGGGGTCTGATGGCCGACATCCAGCAACCGGACCAGGAAACCCGGATGGCTATCCTCCAATCCAAAGCGGAAGAAAGCGGGCTTTTTGTGCCGGAAGAGGTCTTTCACATCATTGCCCACCATATCCGCAATAACATCCGTGAATTGGAAGGCGCCCTAAACAAAGTTATCGCCTACTCCCAGCTCACCGGCGAACCGATTAGCGCCGAACTGGTGCGCCGCGCCCTGGCTGACAGCATCCGCCGGGCGGAAAAAGTCACGGTTAACCAGGTGCTCCATGTGGTCGCAGATTATTATCATGTATCCATGGATGCTCTGTGCGGGCCTAGCCGCAGTCGCGCCATTGCCCTGCCCCGTCAGGTCGCCATGTACCTTTGTCGCACGGAAACGGAAGCCTCGCTGCCTCAAATCGGCGCCGAGTTGGGCGACCGCGATCACACCACCATTCTATACGGCATTGACAAGATAGCCGTGACGATTGAAGCCGACCCTAGCCTGCGACGCGACGTGCTGGACATTAAAGCGACCCTATACGCCACCACCGCTTAAGCCGCCGGGGCCGGTTGCCTGTCAGCCGGCCCATTATCGGCCGAATCCCGCCCCACACTTCTCCTCCACACTCACCCACGCTTCACCCACAGTTGCCGGTCAACGCCGCCAACTGTACAATGCCCCTGTTCAAGATTGTCACAATATCGTTGGCCGCGCCCGGTCAACGCCCAGTGGGTTAAGGAGTCTTGCATGCGACGCTTGTCCTGGCTTTCCCTTCTTCTTGCTCTCTTATTCGCCACCGTAGTCGTCACGGCGCAAGCCTCCCGACCTAGCCCCACAAGCCGATTGCAGCTACCACACGGCGGCGTCGGTGTGGTGATCAATGAAATTCTGGCCGATACAGGCGCCGGCGACGCCAATGGAGATGGCGACACCAGCAGCACCAGCGAAGACGAGTTCGTTGAAATTGTCAACATCACCGGGGCGGATTTAAATGTAAGCGGCTGGAAAATTAGCGACAGCCTCAACGACCGCCACGTTTTCCCCAGCGGCACCATTATCCGCAATGGCTGCGCCGCTCTGGTATTCGGCGGCGGGGAGCCGGCCGGCAGTTTTGGCGGCAGCGTCACCCAGACAGCCAGCAGCGGCTTGCTGAGCCTGAATAATGACGGCGATACCGTGAGCCTCAAGGATGGCGGCAATGTGGCGCAGGCCAGTTACACCTATGGCACTGAGGCGAACAGTGACCAGTCGGTGACGCGTTCGCCGGATATTACCGGGCCGGAGCCGCTGGTTAAGCACACCCTGGCGACCGGTTCGGGCGGGCGTGTCTTCTCGCCAGGCACACGGGTGGATGGCGCGCCGCTGGCGATGAGTTGTTTATCGGCCGATATCGCCCTTGCCAAATCCGGTCCGGCCGGCGCCAGCCCAGGGGATACCGTTACCTATACCCTGAGCCTGTCCAACCAGGGCGATCTGCCGGCAGACGGCATTGTCATCACCGACACCCTCCCCACCGGACTGACCTACATCAGCGACACTAGCGGCCTGCCCCTGACTATGCCGGGGCCGGGCATCCTCGTTTGGAGCGTCGGCAGCCTGACTCCCGCCCAAACCGTGACGTTCGACCTATCTATTTCTATCGCCGTCGGTGTCTCCGGTAATGTCGTTAACCAGGCCACCGCCGCTACCATTACTCAGGAATCAAACCCCAACAACAACACAGCCTCAGCCACCACCTTCGTGGCCGGTATTGTCATCAATGAAATCCTGGCCGATGGCAACGCCGGTGATGCCAACAACGACGGCACAGTTAACGATACCAACGACGAATTCGTCGAAATCGTCAACAACACAAGCCAGGACCTGGACATGACCGGTTGGCTCTTGAAGGATGCCACCAGCACCCGCCACACCTTTCCCAGTGGAACCGTCCTGGCAACGGGCTGCGCCGTGCTGATCTTCGGCGGCGGCGCGCCGGTGGGCGACTTCGGCGGCAGCCTGGTGCAGACAGCCAATGGTCTGAGTCTGAACAACACCGGCGACACCGTCTCATTGGTAAACACCGGCGGCGTCACCATCGGCGCCGTCACCTATGGTTCGGAAGGGGGCAACGATCAATCGCTCACCCGCGACCCCGACATCTTGGGGGCAACGCTCGTGCACCATACCACGGCCACAGGCTCCGGCGGGGCTATCTATTCACCCGGTGTGCGCATTAACGGCGCGCCTTTCCAAACAGGCTGTGTGCGCCCAGACCTGAGCGTAACAAAAACCGGCCCGGCCACCTCTGCCGCTAACGTAGACATCGTTTACAACCTGGCCGTGGCTAATGTCGGCGGCATCAGCGCCGGGGCGTTTGTGATCACCGACACACTGCCTGCCGGATTGACCTATGTCAACGATTCCAGCGGACTGCCCATGTCGCAGCCGACGCCGGGCGTGTTGGTGTGGCAAGTCGGCGGATTAGCCAGTGGGGCCACACTCAACTTCACGTTGCGCGCGCACATAGGCGCGAACCTCAGCGGCGATGTGGTCAACGCCGTCAGCGTGGGCGGCCTGCCGGAAGAAACCACCACCGGCAACAACAGTGATACCCACACCACCCTCGTTGGACAGTCCATCATTCTCAATGCCGTTTTGGCCGACGGGCAGGCGAATAACGACACAGATGAAGCCGTGCAATTGCTCAACGCCGGCAACACATTGATTGATATTGGCGGCTGGAAGCTGAACGACGGCGGTTCCTCCAAGGCCATTTTTCCCAACGGTCTGACCCTCGCCCCGGGGGCTGCGATCTGGCTAACCCAGAATAGCGCGGCGTTTCAGGATCAATTCGGCTTTGCTGCCGATTACGATATAAGCGCTATGTCCGGCTCCTGGCCCGGCTTTTCCAATACGGGCGACGAAGTGCTATTGCTCGACCCCAACGACATGCCGGTAGATGTGTTGGTATTTGGGGCCGGCGACACCTCAACTGCGGGATGGAATGGGGTGGCCGTGGATGCGTATGGTGGCACATCGAAGGGGGCTGAGGGGCAAATTATGTATCGGATGCTCAATCAGGCGACAGGGCTACCCGTAGCAGATACCAATCAGGCGCAGGATTGGGCGCAATCATTGCCGGATGTGATCAATGGGCGCAAGGTGCGTTATCCCGGTTGGGACCTGGAGCAATTCTTTTACACGGCAAAGACGCAGGAATCGGCCGAATTAATCGTCGCCATCGCCCCCGACAACGCCTATGAAGCTATCGTGGCTGAGATCAACGCCGCCCAGGCCACCATCCAAATGGAAAGCCTCACTTTCACCAACGTCGCCTTAATGCAAGCCATGATCAATGCCGTCAACCGCGGCGTCCAGGTCACCATCCTGTTAGAAGGCGCACCGGCCGGCGGCATCACCGATCAGGAACGCTATCTCTGCCGCCAACTTTCCGAAACGCCCGGCTCAAGCAATTGCTGGTTCATGCTCGGCGACGCCACCCAAAACATCAGTCCACGCTACGCCTTCCTCCATGCCAAATTCATCCTGATTGACGGCCAACGCGCTGTGATCAGCACCGAAAACATGTCCGCCAACAGCCTGGCCTACGATGACAAAAGCGACGGCACTTGGGGACGGCGCGGTGTCGCGCTGATCACCGACGCCCCTGGCGTCATCAGCCATCTGCAAGATGTTTTCAACGCGGACTTTGACCCCGCCAACCATCGCGACATCGTGGCCTGGGGAACGCCGCTCATCAGCCAACCCCCCATCGGCTTCATCCCCGATAATAACAGCGGCGGCATCACTTACACCGTGCGTTACCCGGCCGCCTCCACCTTCACCGGCGTCTTCGATTTTGAAATTGTGCAATCGCCTGAGAACAGCTTGCGCGATCAGGATAGCTTGCTCGGTCTCGTGAGCCGGGTCGGTGCGGGTGATACGCTGTATGTCGAACAACTCGACGAACGTCCTTACTGGGGCGACGACCCGATTACCGGACCGAGTCCTCGTATGGAAGCTTATCTGTCGGCGGCGCGGCGTGGGGCCGAAGTGTGGATTCTGTTGGATAGCTTTAACAATGAAGAATATGACATTGACCCCGGCGATCCGGCCAACAATCTCGTCACATGCAGCTATGCGTTGGGCGTGGCGCGCCTGGAAGGACTGCGCGTGTATTGTGCGCTGGCGAACCCCGCCGGTTTGGGTATTCACGCCAAGCTCGTTTTAGCCAACATAGACGGACGGGGTTACATTCATGTCGGCAGCCTCAACGGCACCGAAAACGCCAGCAAAGCCAACCGGGAATTAGCCCTGCAAGTGCAATCGGATGAGGCTTACGCCCTGTTGGCCGATATGTTCACGCGTGATTGGCCGCATCGGGCCTACCTACCCATGGCCGCCAACCACGCCCCAGCGCGCAGCAACCATTTGCTGATCAGCGAAATCTTCTACAACCCCAGCGGCCTGGAAGACGACGCCGAGTACATTGAGATCGTCAACCCGACGCCTTTCGCAGTGGACATCAGTGGTTACACGTTAGGCGACAGCGATAATCCGGCCGAGTTTGAAGATGTGCGTATCTTCCCGCCGGGCACAGTCATCCATTCACTGGAAACCATTGTGGTGGCGCGCCGTTCGTCGGCTTTCTTCCAGACCTTTGGCAGCTACCCGGATTTCGAAATCCTGAATACAGATGCCGCCATACCCGACCTCATTGACGACCCGCGTTGGGACCCGGACCAATTCCTCCAACTGGGTAATACCGGCGACGAGGTGATCTTCAAAGATGCCGGCGGGCAAGTGGTGGATGTGGTGACCTATGGAGATGGCGTTTTCCCAGGGGTAATCCCCGCGCTGCTGGTGACCGGCACAAACAGCCTGGAGCGCGTGCCCTACTTCCTAGATACGGACGACGGCACACGAGACTTCGTTCAAAAAGCGCCGTCGCCTGGCCTCGTTTTTGGGAACTAGTAGACGCGCCCGGCTGACCACTGCAAATTACTTGCCGGCCGGTCTGGCCTGGCGTCCGGAGGAAAATATGCGCCGGCGGTGGCAGTTAGACCCTAACTACAATTTTCTTCGACGGGCGTACTGGTTTGGTCAGGTTGAGACGCGCGCCTTGGCGGTGTTTCGGCTGGCCTTCGGGCTGGTGCTGCTAAAAGATGCCGTCTATCACCTGCCGCTGGTGAAAATGTTCTACAGCGATGCGGGCTGGTTGCCGCGGTCAACCCTGGCGCAACTGGCCCGCACCTGGCGTTTCTCCCTGCTCGACTGGCTTGGCCCGGCCTGGCAGGTGCAACTGTTCGTGCTGGCGTGGATCGGCGTAGTAGTGTGTCTAACATTGGGCTATCGCACGCGGTGGATGGCCGTGCTCAATTTCCTGGCGATCCTCTCTATCCATGAGCGCAACACCTATGTGCTGGATGGGGCAGATGTGGTGTTTCAGGTGTTGAGTTTCTGGACGATGTTCACACCGCTGGGCGACTATTATTCGCTGGATGCCCTGCGCGCACGCCGCGACGCCTTTCGTCGCCACCAAGACCCGGCCGCGCTGCGGGTGTCTGCTCAGCCGAAAACGACGTATGCTTTCCCGGTGCGCCTGGCGCAGATACAGGTGGGGCTGGTGTATCTGGCTTCCGCTCTGGTCAAGTTACGGGATGCCCCCTGGCGAGAAGGCGACGCGCTATATCTGGCGCTGCAATTAAAATCCTACACCTTGCCGACCGGCGATTGGCTTTGGCGCGTCAGTCCGGAATGGTTGTTGAAGGGACTGAGTTATGAGGCGTTGCTGGCCGAATTGTTGTTTGTGTTTCTTGTCTTCGCGCCCGTGTGGCAGCCGCAGTTGAAACTGATCGGGCTATCTCTGACTACATTTTTGCATGTCGGCATTGCCCTGGTGATGTCCATCCCTAATTTCAGCGTAGTAATGCTAGCTGCTTATGGGCTATTTCTGGACAGTCGTTGGGTGACGGGTCTGGAGCGCCGGTTGCGACAGGCGACAACGCCGATATTCCTGCCGAAGGGGGCGGGCGGCGGGTTGCATCCGTGGGCGCCGGTGTTGGCCGGGACAGGGGAAGAGGCGGTGGCAGTGCTCGATTCGGCCGAATCTTCCTTCTCCGCCTGCGACGATTGGTGGGTGTGCGATGGCGCTGGCCGCCGTTACGACGGTCTAGCCGCCTGGCAACAACTGGCCGCCCGCCTACCCCTCAGCCGACTATGGGCCTGGACAGTCCGGCGGCGGGCTGTGCGTCAAATTCTATGGTGGCTGCGCGGTCGTTGGGTACAAACATGCCTCAAACCTCTCCCGGCGCGCGCGGGGCGGCCATGGGCGCCCCGCCTGCGCGTCGTGGGACAGGCAGGCATGACGCTCGGTTTGAGTGTATGTTTGTTTTGTGTGCTGTGGATCAACGCCCGTGGCGCTTTCCGACCTTACATACCCCGCATTAGCGGCTGGTCGCAAGACCTGGTGTTGGTGACGGGTCTGGCCCAGTATTGGGCTATGTTTGGGGGGCCGTCACGCGGCGACGGCTGGTTGATCGTAGACGCGGAACTGAGCGATGGCTCTCATCGCGATCTCCTGACCGGCCAGCCCGTCAGCACGCAGTTTCGGCGCTGGTTGTGGGGCCCCTGGGCGCGGTGGAAGGATTTAACGCAGGTGGTGATTGATTATCCGGCAATACAAGCTGCGATGGGGGAATATTTTTGCCGGCAAGGAGGAAATTCGGCCGAAACGAACATCCTCCGCGTCACCCTCAGACATCGCTTCTGGACGACTCAACTGCCCGGTGAACCTCGCAACACGTGGCATATCCAGGAACACGCCCTTTGGACCGGTGACTGCGCACCCTGAAAGGAACCACCAATAAAATGACACAGGCGCGCCCTCAAAAAGGACGCACCTGTGTCGCATTTGCCTGTCTATGCCAAGTCGGTTGGGGAGTTTTATGCCCGCGAAGAATCTAGGCGCACGTCCTTGCTAAAATCAGCCACACCCAACCAGGACAGTGTGCGTGCACACTTACCAAGTCTATTATTTATTGCCGAACAAATCGCCAGGGTCTGTCCCCGGTTCAGGCGCACGTCCTGGTACCGGCGTGCCGGCGCGCACACCAATCGTACCGGTATAGATGATCGCCGGGGGTTGGTAAGTGACGTGCTCATCACCATTGGGATTCTGGATTGATTGTAACTGTAAGTCCATTCTTCGCTCCTTATCTTATATCAATTTCCAACCGGACTATAGCGCGACATCAATTAATTGGCAAGCGCCAATGGTAACACATGAAATCATGCCGCAACCGTTTTTATTATCTCTTAACGCCCGCTTACTGTCAACCTTTCCTTGCCACCAATTCGCTGCTTATCAGGCAACAAACCAAAGATTCACAGAAAATTGAGGGCACGCCCAAGCCAGCGGCCTGAAGGCCGCGCATGGCCGAACCGGGGTTGATCCTTTTCGTCCGGCGAGCCAACAACTCAGGCGATATCACATGAACCGGCCAGGCAGGCCAACTCTTGCGCTGCCGTGGTCAGGTCTTCCTCTTCATACCGGTAAACCTTAGAGAAATCAACCACAGGGAATTGCTCTGCCAGGCGCCCATACTCCTCGGCCGTGACTTCCACATAAGGCATTTGGTCATACTGGGCGTCAAAAGCGGGTAGGAACGCCATGCCGCCGATTTTGTCCTGGTGCTGCCAAATCCACTTGATGAGATCAAGAATCTCATTCGGCCGATATGTGATCGTTACACTCGGGTTATGCTCGGTGTAATTGATCTTGTTCTGCAGCCAATAGTGACATTGCTCCAGAGCCGTCCGGTCGTTGCGTGTCACTGCGCCCTTAGGCGCTTTCACCGGGAAGTGCGCCACCCAGGTATCTGCGTCCGCCACCGTTTGCCCATTCTCCGGGTCTAGCGGCACGCCGGCATCGCGCAACACCTTAAATACCGGTGAATGCGCGCTCACCCGCACATTGCGCACGTAATAGGGCGCCCAACGCGTGTGAATGCCCGAGGCGCAATCCACCATTTGCGACGAGTTACCGGATGGCTTTACACAAGTCACCGCCGCCGACGGGTTGATGGCGAGCATAGCCGCATATTCCCGGTTCACCGCCACGGCGCGCTCACGCAGTTGACGCTGCACCGCCGGGTCTTGCGCCAGTTGAGAATCTAGTTGCCCGTTCAAATCCACTCCCAACAAGCGTTCTTCTTCACAGTTACGCCGCCACTCCGGCCGCAAACCTGGGAAATGGGTTGCCATAGACTGGATCGTCCCCACGATCGTGGCCAGCTCAACTTTTTCCGACAACATTTCCAGGCTATCACCGGCGCGCGCGATGATGCTGGACAGATTACAGAACTGGAATGGGCGCAAAATAATCTCGCCGCAGGGATTCGTGCCGAATTCAGCTTCAGCGCGGCGCGCCGGTCGCGTCATCAGA
>JAYRVN010000423.1:0-1783 GCA_041918535.1 Chloroflexota bacterium | reverse complement strand
TAGATGCCGGCCTGCTCTCCCGACTGCAAGAGACTCGCCAGGCGCTCCCGCGTCGGTTGCCCTCCCGCTGCCAGCACGCTCTCTAACTCGTCTACCAGAACCACGATGGCCGGCTGAAGCCTCCGGTGGTGCAGCCGATAGCGCATCTCGTCATCCAGAAACCCCAGAGCGTCGTGGATGGCGGCAGCGCTGCGCACGAGTGGCAACAGCATGTGAGGAATGTAATTCAAAAGGCGTAACTCCTCAGCCCCCTTGTGTTCATGGGGACTGATGGCCGCTAACTGCACCTGGGATTGGCGGCTGGTCATCGCCAAAGACAGGGCCATGCTGCGTAAGAGCGCCGTCTTGCCGGCCTGTGAGCCCCCCGCCACCAGGATATGACCAATGTTGTCTTCAACCAGATTGAGCACGACCGGGATGCCCTTCGGCGATAGCCCCAGCGTAGTCGTCACGGGCGGCAAAGAGGGTAATCGTTCTAGCAGCTCCAACAGAGGAACGGGCGGGCCGGTCGGCTCGCTCACTTGAATGCGCAAATGGCCGTCTACGACACCGATTTGCACATCCGGCACTCCCAGGGCTGCCTTTAACTCAGCCTTGAGGGCTTGCCAGCGTTCCCGACCGGCGCTGATCTGGGTTTGCAAATCAAAGCGCGCCCACAGGCCCTGGGTTTCGCCGCTCACCACCTGGCCGGGCAGGCCGTGGCGGGCTAGCACTTGCTGGATGCGCAACGCTTGCACTTCAAGGTGATGTCGCTTGCTTTCTTGGGACATAGCCGACCTGGATACCGCAAAGAACGTATGTTCTGTTCGTTGGTCAAAAAAAGAACGGCGCCAGCCGTTCTTTTGAAAGGCTCAGCCAGGGTTAAGGCCGGCGCAAAACGAGCATGACTTTCCCCTGAACCTGCACTTGGGCGGTCGGCGCATAAATGGGGCCCATAGTCGGATTGGCCGGCTGTAACCGCACCTTATCGCCTTCATGGAAGAAATACTTGAGCGTGGTCGTGCCGCTATCCGTCAGCCAGACGGCGACCATATCGCCATCGCGGGCAACGTTTTGCTGTTGCATCACAACGATGTCGCCGTCATTCACCATGGCGTCAATCATGGATTCTCCGCTGACGCGCAAGGCGAACAACTCTTGGGGGTTAACCGCCAACATGGTGGCGCCCAATTCCACCATGTCGTCTTCGTCGTAGGTGGCAAAGCTGTCGTTGCCGGTCTCGATGGGTTCACCGGCCACGATGTTACCGACCAGCGGAATGCGGATGGTGGTTCCTGTCGGCGCAGGGCGTTCTTTGGGTAGGCGCGTCTGAGCTTTGTCGGTGAGGCGCAACCCACGGGATACTTCGGCGTCACGCGTCAGAAAGCCTTTCTCAGTAAGTTTTGCCAGGTTGTAGTTGACAACTGAGGTTGAACTGATCTTGACGGCTCGCCCGATTTCACGAATCGTGGGGGGGCGTCCTTGCCGACGTATATAGTCGCCGATATAGGTGAGAATGCCTTGTTGACGTTCAGACAACTTTTCGTGATTGAGCATGGGCGACTCCGATTGGTCGAAAGATGGAAATGGAAAAGGTAAAATGTCGAAATGAATAAACGCTCATTTGTTCTGAGTATATCACGAACAGTTGTTCGGTGTCAAGCTTTTTGGCAGAATCGGGTGTGGTTCAGGGTTTTGCGCTGGCATAACTGGTAGTTGACTTGGGGCGTGTACGCCGAACTTCGGTACGCCGCCATGGGTGATTGGCCGCCGGACGATGGGGAGCTTTGGCGGGCGGCGGGAC
>JAYRVN010000422.1:0-2889 GCA_041918535.1 Chloroflexota bacterium | reverse complement strand
CCGCCGAGACCCCGCCGCCGGGTCCGCCGTGGCAGGGGCTGGCGCCCGACCTGGAAGTCTATCGCGCCCGCGGCCACCGCCGCCTGAGCGCGCGCACCTACGACCGCCACTGCGCCGCCTGTCTGTGGGGCTGCCGCATGCCGGTTGAGATGATCATCGACCAATGGAACCCCGGCCAGAAGCGTTACCGGTTCGAGACATTCTGCTACGGGCCAAAGTCGTGCGCGCTCTACAAAGCCGGCCCGACCCGCCAGGTGCCGGGGCGCAAAGGCATGAGCTGGGAAGAAGAGGACTGGATTGACGCAGAGGCGACCGCTCATCGGCGTGATGA
This sequence comes from Chloroflexota bacterium, assembly GCA_041918535.1. Taxonomy (GTDB): domain Bacteria; phylum Chloroflexota; class Anaerolineae; order Promineifilales; family Promineifilaceae; genus DAOTXO01. The sequence continues at coordinate 2,558 of JAYRVN010000422.1, read as the reverse complement.
CGAATAACGCCGGACGAGGATTCAGGCGGCGCAGGACAAGCCATGCCCGTGACCTATACCAATCGACGCGGCAAACTGTTCTATCTACATCAGGGGACAACCCGGGCGGGTAATCCCCAATACTATTTTGCGCTCAAAGCGGAAGGCAACCTCGTCGCGGAGCTACCGGCGGGGTACGAGATTGAAGAGACGCCCAACGCGCAGGTCTTTCTGCGCCGCCGCCGGCCGCTGCTGATTACGGCTGAGGAACGCGCCACCGTCGCGGATGGCGTGCGCGCTCTGGCACAGACCCGCTACACGCTGGTCGACGTCAAAGGCAAGGTCATCAGTGTCTACGTAGCCGACCAGAATACGGATCATTTGCTGGCAGTCTTGACCCGTTTCACTGGGGAAGAGCGCGCCCGTAGCGCCATGGAGAAGGAACTCACCTATTCGCCGCGGCTGCGCTTTGTGCTGACCGACCACGAGCGGCGCCTGTTCATCTGCGAGCGTTCCTATTTCCTGGGTAGCGTTGACGATTTTGGGGCGCTGACGGGGCCGGAGCCGTTGGAGAAACTGGTGCAAACTTACGCGCCGCATCTGGGTAACCACTCCTTCTACGAGCTTTACTGAGCGAGCGACAATTGCGCCGGCCGGGCTCCTCGCCCTTCAGTCCAATAGGGCCGAGCGCTTGGGTTTAGCGGGGGCAAGCGCCTGGCTGACTGGCTGGAGGAGGCGGCCGAGATGTTGCTGGCGTTGGATGTGGTCATCCGCGATATCGGCCGATAAGTGGACTCAAGGCCCGGGCCCCCCGCTAACCCAACTGCCACCGTCAGCCGGTTGGATTCGGCCGCCCCCCAAAACCGAACCCATACGCTGCCACTGCTCTGTCCACATCCCTCCCTGCGTCTTGGCCTGGTTGACCTGCTGGAGGCGCCGGCTTTAGATATCGTTTGTGTCGATACACCGCGCATACAACAGGCAGTACAGCTTTATGTAGCCTGACCCGACAAGACATGGGGTTTGACTGATTGCCTGTCGAGGGTAGCGTGCGTTTCAATACTTACCCTTCGCCCAACTCCCTCAGGACAGAGGCCATGAGGCGATCATCCAGACGCAGGCCTTGGCGGCGCAGCGCCTGCAGGACGCTGGCGGCAGAGTCGATCACGCCGCTTTTCTTCGCCAGGAAAATGATCCCCAAAGTGCCTTTAACGGGAATTGAAAAAACACGTGCGCAACGTCGCGCCGCGCCATCGTCAAGGATGGCCGTCCAGCCTGGATTAGCCAGAGCATAGGCCATGACAGCCGTTTCACCAGCCCCTAAATCCCAGGCCAGCAGATCATCCGGCGCCGGCGGTGTGTCGCTGACCGTCCATTCGCCGCCGGCAATTTGCGCCCGCGCCCGGTCATCAGCCGGACCGGCTAAAATCTCACTCGCGACGGCCAGCGGGACAACGACTGCGTTTGCCAGTTGACGGATGAGATGTTCGTACTCAGCCGCCGCCAGGCTAATCAGCGGAGATGCGTTGAGTACCCAGCGCTCAATCAACCTTTGACTCCTCAAGGAGGTCATCCAAACTGCTTTGGAAGGGGCTTACCCCGAAGCGCTCAAGCGCCCTGATAAATTCCGCCCGCGACAGGCCGGCAATCTCAGCTGCTTTGGCTTGTGAGATCATCTCAAGTTCATACCACTTAACCGCCGCCGCCAGGCGCATATCGGCAACAAAGGCAGCCGGTTCCTTGCGCAACGCGGAAAGGACTCCCCGTGGCAACTCCATCGTTACTTGCACTGTATTCATGGTTCACTCCAAACTGGGCGATTCGTTGGCCCATTTCAGCCCCAATCATACCACAGAGCCGTAGCCTGTGATGATTCCTGACTCACAAGCGGCTGCGTTCTAACCGCAAACGCATGCAGACGCCAGATTCTAGCCGATTTCAGCCCGGCTTCCAGGCTTGTGTGTTGAGTGCACCGGCCTGGGGGCGCTTATGGCCCCAACGCCAGCACAATCTCCACCGTCAACCAGTTAGATTCGGCCGAAACCACCCTCACTGTCACCACCACCCCATCCACCGGCGCATACACCGTATACGCATCCGCCCACGGCGGCGGTGAGGGCGTAGCCGTAGCCGGCGGCGAAGTTGGCGTCGGGCTGGGCGTCACCGTCGGCGTCGGTGTGGGAACAGCCGTCTGAGTTGCCGCCGGCGTCACCGTCAGCAACAGAATCTCGCGCCGTAAGCGGGCCGCTTCCAAATCCTGCCGGGCTACATTAACGGCTAACGCGTCGGGGCGGTCGGGTTGGGCATGGAGGGCGACGGCGGTAGATTCGGCCGATAATTCCGCCAACTCCTCCCGACACACCCCCGCCTGCCACGAATCCAGCGTCCCATTCGCCGCGTGCCAGGCCAAACAATCTTCCCGCTGCCGGATTTGCTCCGGATACGTTGCTGCCCGCGCCAGCCAGGCCGGGTCCGGCGTCCCCGTGGCCGCCAGCTGCTGATAGCGCGCCGCCGCCCGCGCATACTCCTGCCAGATTTGCGTCACCACCAGCGGATGGGCGGTGGGGAAGGGGGTAATT
>JAYRVN010000421.1:0-2262 GCA_041918535.1 Chloroflexota bacterium | reverse complement strand
GGCGGGTGCCAGGAATTCGTTGGTCGCCACTTTGTACGTCTGGGTCATGACCAGCGGCTCATAGAGGCCGGAGGTGCGGTTCTTCACCTGAACATCGTACGCGCCCCAGGCCCACGGTTGCGGGCCGGGCAGTGTGTCGGTGTACACGAAGAACTTGTATTTGATGCCGGATACTTGAATGGCGCCCTTGAACAGGGTGGCGCCTTGGTTCACAATATCCAGCACTTGCGCGCCGGTCATGTCGCCGACGGCGGTGGCGTTGCCGAAGGGCAAGACGCTGAACAACATCCCGTAGGTCAGCGTCAGCGGCTTGGTGGTGCTGGTGATGTCGGTGCGCAGGCCGCCCGAGTTGTTGAAGACGATGTCCACATCGTTCGCCGGGTTGCCATCGTTCTTCAAATCATTGTAGACGGCGTCGTTGACGAACGTACCCATGCCCGAATCGCCGTCGTAATTGCGCACGAGGTCTACATTGGTGTAGCCGACGACTTGATTGATGAGCGCCTGATAAGCGGCGTCACTCGTCCACGTCGTCAGCCGGGTCTTCGTGCCCACATCTTCCGTGAGCGTGGTCGAAATGGTGATGGGCTGCCAAGTGACATTGACCGCATTGGTGCCGGTGTCAATCGCCAAATCGGCGCGGCCCACTTTGCGGCCCGCGTAGTGGGCCTGCACCACCGTGGTGCCGCTGACGACGGTCGCGGCGAGCAAGTTGGTGTGGCTGTGCCCGCCGATGATGAGGTCGGCCTTCTTGCCGGCCGCCACCAATTGCTTGGCCAGCGTTTGGTCGCCGTTCACCGTAAAGCCGTAACCATAGCCGCCATCGGTGTAGCCGTTGTGGCTGAGCACCACAATGGCATCCGCGCCGGCGGCGCGCATCGCATCGTAATAGTAGATGATGGAGGCGGCCGGGTCTTTGAAGCACAGCCCTTGCGTGGCCGAGGCGATGGTGATGTACGGGGTCTCAATGGAGGCCGTCCCGATAATGCCCAAGACGGCCTCGTTGCCGGGCGCGCCCACGGTCTTGGTAATCCACGGCTTCACCCACGCGGGCGCCGTCCAACCAGCGGTAGCGCAACTCGTGCTGTCGCTCACCACCAAATTGGCCGCCACAAACGGGAATTGCGCTTGGGCCGTCCGGCTGATGAGCGTGGTCTGGCCCCAATCAAATTCATGATTGCCCAGCGCCGACACGCCATAGCCCAAATAGTTGTACAGGTCAATGGTCGGCTCGCCCTTCTTGAGGTTGGAGAGCAGACTGCCCTGCATGATATCGCCCGCATCTACCAACAACGTGTTGGTGACGCCAACGGTTGCTTGCACACCCTTGATGGCGTAGGCCACCCGCGCAATGCCGGGGTTGCTGCCCGATAGCTCAAGGTTGCCGTGAAAGTCGTTCGTGTGCAGGAGGGTGATATTGACCGTCGCCGCTTCGGCCTTCTTGGCCTCGGCCCGCTCATGCGTGAGTTGCGTGGCTTGCGCCGGGGCGGCGCCGGTAAACACCGTGCCCGCCATCAACGCCAAAATCGCCAGTACATTTAGTGCCTTGTATTTGTGCATAGTCTTTTCCTCGTCTCGCGTTTCGAGAGATGGTGTGAGTAGACTTCATCGCCAACGTTCTTACCCCGTTACCAAAAAAATGCCTTTAATCACCGCCTTTCTCCGGTTAAAGAATTTGCGCCACATCTGGCTGAGTGATTCAGCAAAACGTGGCGCCTGCCCTATCGGTATGTGGCCGAACGTTGCCTGCCATTGACTGCCATTGACTGCCCCGGAACACTTTCCAAATGTATCCAGCGCCCGTGATTATCGCCCGGGGGCGCTTCCCGCACAAGTTGGTTTGCTTAACGCTCTGGTAGGAGTAGTTTCAAATTTTGGCCCCTTACCCTATGTTACGCCAGTGACAAAGATACCGGAAGGTCAGGATGAATCACACCCCGCCCAATCTCAGATGTTAGTGACTCACCTTACGCAGTTGAGTATGTTCTGCCAATGTCACGCTGAGCGCTAGCGAAGCGTCTCCCGCTCAAAACTAGAGATTCTTCGCTTCGCTCAGAATGACACTGCACAAGGTGAATTAGTGATTATCTGACCCGCGCTTTGGATGACCGCGCCCCGAACAGCGCGCGCGGCGAGGGCAACTCCACCGGCAAGAGATAGTAGCCCTCGCCTGCGCACGCGCGGCACAAGGTTGAACCATCGCGCTGTGTCTCGCGCTCGTTCATGATTTCTTCGCCGCACACCTCGCACGTCACCCGCAGG
>JAYRVN010000420.1:0-9127 GCA_041918535.1 Chloroflexota bacterium | reverse complement strand
CCGTATGCTCATCAATCCCCACCACACTGATCTCTGTCGGCAATTGCTCCGTCAAAGCCTCAAAGCGCGGCCGGCCGACAAAGCAGCGGCTTGTATCTAATTCGGCGCCGCCATCCTGGTTATTCCAGTGCGGGACGATCACCAGGGGCCAGCCGAACGATTCGAAGAAACGCAACCCTTCCTTCCAGTGCAAATCCTCGCCCACCTTATAAATCTCATACACCGGCAGCGTCAGGCTGCCGAAAGCCAACGTGGCGGCGCTGGCAAGAAAAAGCGTTGCGCCCAGGCGATGGCGCGCGCGGATAAAATGCAAAGCCAGGCTATCCCTCAACTGGCGCGCCGTATACGTCGGACTACCCGGCCCTAACAATATCTCGTCGGCCTGGAGCAACGGCGCCACAACCTCCGGCGCATCCGGGCTGAACGGCGTGCCGCGCCGGCGAGCGGCTATCAGATCAATGCGCGGCGCATAGTTTTGCAGCCGCCCGGCCAAAAACTTCTGGATGCGGCCGGCCACGCGCTCCGAATTGAGTTCAAAACCGGCCGGAGTCTCTAAAATGGCGATACGCGGCTGCGTCGGCAAACGCTGCGCCACGTATTCATGGGTCGCGCCGCTGGAAGGCAGGGTTTCGCCCGACCCCAGCAAAACAACCAACCCCGGAACTGATGATTCCATGCGTGTTCTCCAGATACCGCCAGATGCTATCGGCTATCTGATGGTTAGTTGGCCGGTGAATCGGCTGCGCCTAAGCCTGTCCGACATGTTGCGCCACCTGATCGGGAAAATGGCGCCACAACGTATCCACCAACAACGGCGCAGCCTGACCCAAACCGCAAGCGCTGGCGGCCTTCATGACTGCGCTCAGGTCTTGCACCTCGGCCAACCACGCATCCAGGTTAAGGCGAGGCGCGTCGCCGGCCAGCCGTTCGGTCAGCCGTTGCGTGCCGATGCGGCAAGGAAAGCATTTGCCGCAACTCTCGTGCGCAAAGAAGGCCATGCCCTCGTAAGCGACCTGTACCATGTCGCGACTGTCATCAAATACCATCACCCCGCCCGCGCCCAAATAGGTCCCGCGCCGTTTCAAATCCTGGTCGTCGAGCGAGGCGTCGAGGTCGGCCCCGGCCAGAAAGCCGCCGGATAGCCCGGCCATCGTCACCGCCTGGATAGCGCGTCCAGGGCGCGGCCCGCCCGCCCACTCGTAAAGTAGCGTCTTCAGCGGCAATCCCAGCGGGATTTCGTAATTACCGGGGCGTTGCACATCGCCGGAGAGACTAATGATCTTCGTGCCGGCCTGACCGTTATACCCCAGGCCCCGATACCAATCCGGGCCATGCCGGACAATGGGCGGGACGGCAGCCAGGGTCTCTACGTTATTGACGGCGGTGGGCAGATTTTCAAAGCCGTGCGTGACGGGATAAGGCGGGCGGTTGCGCGGGAAGGGGTGCTTGCCCTCCAGACTGTTCAAGAGAGAGGTTTCTTCACCGCAGACATAAGCGCCTGCGCCGCGCCGCAGATAGATGCGGCAAGAGAATGGGCTGCCGAGCAGTTGCTCACCCACGTAGCCAGCGGCCAGCGCTTCGGCCAAAGCGCGTTCCAGGATGGCGAACGTATCGGGGTATTCGTAGCGCAAGTAGATGAAGGCGCGCGTTGCGCCGGTCGCATAAGCGGCCAACAGGATGCCCTCAATGACGGCGTGGGGATCGTAGTCCATGATGGCCCGGTCTTTGAAGCAACCCGGCTCGCCCTCATCGGCGTTGCAGACGATAGTTTTGGGGCCGCCCGCAGCCTGAGCCACAGCCTGCCATTTGCGGCCGGTGGGGAAGCCCGCGCCGCCGCGCCCGGCCAGGCCGCTCTCGGCGACAAGTTGCAGAAGCGCCGCCGGGGTGAGGTCGCGCAGGGCGTGTTCCAGGGCGGCATAGCCGCCGGTGCGCCGATAGCCGTCCAAGGTAGCGCGATCCGGCTCGCGAATAGCCGCGAAGATGCATTCGGGGCTGCCGCCGGGGTTGGGCGCGGGCAAAGGGGATGGCTGAGGGATCAGGCTATCGGGAGTGAGACCGGTGAAGACCAAAGAGCCCTGCAGGACGGGGATAGGATCATCGCAACGACCGGGGCAGGGCATGGCGCGCGCGCCCTGGGGGGCTAACGCCTCTAACAAGGCGTCTGCCCCCTGTAAGCGGCAGATTGGGCCGGTGCAAACGCGGGGGATGCTTTGACCGGGGGCCTGGCGCGCAAAATGGTGATAGAAGGTGACTGTGCCGAAGAGATCGGCCGGCGGTAGGCGTAGCGCCTGGGCAACGTCGCGCAAGACGTCATCGCTGAGATAGCCGTCGCGGTCGTGAAAGGCGTGTAGCAAGGGGAGCAAGGGGGCCGGTTCATCCCGCCAGTGGTCAATGAGTGCCTGATTGGTGGAGCCAGTCATGGTGTCCTCACAAAGCTCGACTGTGTATTGCCTGTATGGTATATGGATTTGAGGGTGAAAGCAATATGAAAAGGGGTGATCCGGGCGGTGTGGCGCGGAATTGGGCCAAAAGGGCCGTCACCGTGAGCCGAAGAGCCTATATTTGAGCCGGCCTAACCACTTTTGTAGGCGTAGTGTGTGTTTGATTTCGGCGGGCAGATGCTCTTGCCAGTAGTGGCTGGTTTTGGCAACGACGGTGATGACATTTTTGATCTCTTCCTCTAGCCTGAAGTTGTCGCTGACGGGTAAGAAGAGTTGCTGTCCGAGGCGGCGGGATTGCACATTTTCGGCCGAAATTGCCTCCGCCAACCAGCTGGCCATTTCCTCGCTAGAACAATGCACCACAACCCAACCCGGCTCGGCCGCCTCAGCCGCGAGGCCGGACACAGCCACAATGCCGCGGGTAATCTCCGCCACGGCCGCCGCATACGCCTGGCTAGCCACATCCGGCGCAACCGGCGCGCATAATAAGGTTTCACGGTGGGACGGACCGCCCCCCTGAGCCGGCGCTCAGAAGGAGTCCCACATGTGGCCCCAATCTACCGAGCCGTCTGCCTGATACTTGAATTCGGCCGAAATCATCGGTTGGCGTTTATTGTCGTCCAAGAGTTGCTCCTTAAGGGTTGTCGCCCAATCTTACCTCTATTGTAAGACTTTCCGCACGCGCCGGAAGGTCAAGAACTGTTCATTTCTTGCTCAGTCCAGGCCGCCAAAGTGAACAAGAAATGAGCAGTTATCGGACTGTCAATCAGCCTGCCGCTGCGCGTATACTGCTTATCAGTCCAGCCTCCGGTGAATAGATTCGCCAGGAGGTGAGGCGCAAATCAAGTGAGGAGACGGTTATGCAGCAGTTGAGGAGTGGTCGTGGGTTGAGACGCGTCTTAAGCGTGTTGCTTGCGGCGATGATCGGGGTGTGGTTGAGCGCTGCGCCCACTGCGTCGGCTCATCCGCTAGGAAATTTCAGCGTGAACCGCTATAGCCGCCTGATCGTGTCGCCGGAAGAGGTGCGCCTGGTGTATGTGCTGGATATGGCGGAAATTCCTACTTTTCAAATTCGGCCGAATATCGATCAGAATGGCGACGGCGCGTTGTCATCTGCCGAACAGGCCGCCTTTGCTCAAACCGAGGCGGCTCTCATCGCCGCCCAGCTGAGCCTGACCGTTGACGGCGCGCCGGCAACTTTGGCGACAACCCAGCGGACATTGACCTTTCCTCAGGGACAAGGCGGCTTGCCCACTTTGCGTTTGCGTCTGGCGTTCAGCGCGCCTCTGGTTGTCGGCTCGCGTTTTAGCCTGGCTTATGCGGACAATAACTATGCAGACCGTTTGGGCTGGCGTGAGGTGGTGGCGCAGGGCGCGGCCGGGGTGAAGCTCACACACAGTACCGTGCCGGCCCAAGATGTTTCGCAGGAGTTGACTGTCTATCCCACCGATATGTTGTCCAGCCCGTTGGCAGTGAGCGCGGCGACGATGGAAGGGGCTTTGACCGGTGTAGAGATGGGCGGAAATTCGGCCGAAACAGCCCCCGTTGCCGTTCCCGTAGCGGATCGCTTCAACACCGATCGCTTTGCCAATCTCATCAACCGCCAGGAATGGACGCCGCTGACCCTGGCGTTAACCGCCATAACCGCTTTTGGCCTGGGCGCGTTGCACGCCCTCACGCCGGGGCACGGCAAAACCATTGTCGGCGCGTATCTGGTGGGGTCGCGCGGCACACCCAAACACGCCCTCCTGTTAGGCATGACCACCACCGTCACCCATACCGCCGGCGTCTTTGCGTTCGGCCTGCTGGTCTTATTCGCCTCGCGCTGGTTCTTGCCCAGGCAGATACTGCCCTGGTTCGGTGTGGCCTCCGGCCTTTTGGTGGCGGTGATCGGCCTGGCTATGTTGTTGGCGGCCTGGCAACGCCGTCGCCCGCAAACGTTTCAGACGACAGACCCCGGCTACCACACCCATTTCGGCGTCGCCCATTCTCACGCCCCGGCCGAGTCGCAACGTCTGGGTTGGCGTAGCCTGCTGGCCTTAGGCATCTCAGGCGGCCTTGTCCCTTGCCCTTCCGCGTTGGTGCTCCTGCTGGCGGCGATAGCTTTGCAGCAGGTGGGCCTGGGCCTGCTCCTCATCCTCATTTTCAGTCTGGGCCTGGCCAGCGTGTTAACGGGCATTGGTCTGGTGATGGTGACGGCGGGGCGCTGGTTGGAGGGTTCGGCAGGGGCGAAATTCGGCCGAATCATGCCCGTCTTACCCATCCTTAGCGGCGCTTTCATCCTGCTTGCCGGCGTTCTCATCACGGTTCGCGCTGTTATCGGCGCCAGCATTTAACCTTAAGGAGGTGTTATTGAAACCATTGCCAATCCTTTCCATGTAATTCCCAGCGCTTCAATCTTGAAAAGCATTTCGAACCACTCAAACTCTAGGAGACAATCCATGCAGACTGACCTTTCTTCTACACCGCGACGCCATTTGGCGCGCATCGTGTTGGCGCTCTCTGTCGCCATCACCCTGATGGCCGCGCTACTCTTCAGCGTCAACTATGCGGCGGCCTCTAGCCACCGTGAAGCCCCCCTGATCTCGCAAGATGCCTTCGCCGATAACACCGACACCTATGTGTTCATTGCGCCGGGCACCACCGACCGCATCGTCTTGTCGGCAAGTTGGATTCCCTTTGAAGGCCCGGAAGGCGGCCCGAATTATTGGGAATGGGGCAAGGATGTGCTCTACGACATTCATGTAGACACGAACGGCGATGCCATGAGCGATGTGACTTATACCCTGGCGAGCCGGGTTGAGATCGCTTATCCCTCTACTTTCCTGTACAACGTCGGGCCGCTCAGCTCTCCCAGTGATCCCGACTGGAACCGTCGGCAATACTACACCGTTCAAGAGCAATTTGCTCCCGGTAGCGAACCGGCTGGCGCGGCTCACGTTAACGTCTTGGCGAATGAGTATTTAGCGGCGCCTGTGAACATCGGCCAGAAATCAACCCCCGGCTACGCTAAGTATTTGGAAAACGCGGCAATCTATAGCTTCACCGACCCCGGCAACGGCGATCTCATCAAATGGTACGCCGGTCAGACAGACGACCCCTTCTGGGTTGACTTGCAGGTATTCGATCTGTTGACACTACGCGGTCAGGCCGCCCCTATCGGCTACTCTAATGCCAGAGCCAACAAGCCGGTAGATTCCGTGTCCGGTTTCAATGTCCACAGCATGGTTGTTGAACTACCCATCTCTCGCCTGACTTCGGCGCATGGCGACACGGTCATCGGCGTTTGGGCGTCGAGCCGGCGTCCGGCCATGACAGTACTCGGCCAGGGCGAGCGCGCTGTCAGCAGTGATTATGTGCAGGTCTCCCGCCTGGGGATGCCGTTGGTGAATGAAGTGGTGCTGCCGATGGGCTTGAAAGATGTCTTCAACAGCATCCCGCCTTCGGCCGATTTGGGCGCTTATGCCCTGCTACAAGAGAGTGTTGAGGACCCCGAAATAGGCAACTTGCTCTGTGGTTTGTATGGCGTCCCGTTGCCCGGCGATGCGGACAATGATTGCGACACCGCCTACACGCCTGGCACACCGCGCACCGGACGCGGCGACATCTTCGACATCTTCCTCACCGGCATGGTGTTGGCGGATGAATTCACCATCAACACGGCCGGTGGCCCGGTGACGCTGCCGGCTGGTTTCAACGTTAACCGTCCGGCCGGTGTTGTGCCTGCCGAGATGATCCGCATCAACACCGCCATCAGCGGCGATCTTTGCGCGCCGACGCCGAGTCGGTTAGGGGTATTGGGCGGCGACGCCTGTGGTTTCCCCAATGGCCGCCGCTTCAGCGATGACACAGTCGAGATCGAGTTGCTGGCAGTGGCCGGCGCGGCCTACTCGGTCCTGGACGGCCGCGATGCCGGCTTTACCTTCAATCCCGACTTGATCGGCGTGCTGACTGACGGGATCGATCAAAATGATGTGCCGTTCCGCACCAACTTCCCGTACATCGGCGTGGCGCAATCTGGCCAAACGCATCGCCACACGAATACCGGTTTGTTTGTCGCGCTGGGCGGCGCAGCCTTGCTCCCCGTCGCCGGCATCGTTGTGTGGAAGAACAAGCGCAAGCCAGACACCGCGCTGTAATTCCCTGGCGACTCAGATAATAGTTAGATAGGTCAGACGGCAGGTAACAGGCGACAAATATAAGGGATGTCGCTGTTACCTGCCGGGACCGTTTTCGGGAGTAAACAACATGTCATTGAGCCGGCTAGATCGTTCAACGCGCCGATGGGTGATCGGGTTAGGTGTCGCCCTGGCAATTTTAGCAACCGTGTTGGTCAACCAACTTGGGTCTGGCAACGGAGGCGCGATGGTATCGTCGGCGGCGGCGCGCCCTTCGATTCAGGCGACGATTGCCGGGTTGGAGCAACGCCTGACGACGAATCCCCAAGATGCTTTGGGGTACGCTGCTCTAGGGCGGGCGCGCTTGCAGGCTGTCCGCGAGACCAATGACGCCGCCCAATATCCCCTGGCTGAGCAAGCCTTGAATCAGGCGCTGGCGCTTGAGCCGCGCTTGACCGATGCGCTCATCGGCCAGGGGGTTCTGGCTCTGGCGCGCCATGATTTTCGCCAGGCGTTAGCGTGGGCGGATAAAGCCGCGGTGGTGAATCCTTATAACGCCGAGGTGTGGAATGTTCGCACCGATGCCTATGTGGAATTGGGCGACTACGAGCAGGCGGTGGCCGCCGCGCAAGAAGCGGTAAACCGTCGTCCCGACCAGGCTTCATATAGTCGCGTGGCGTATCTGCGCGAGTTGCATGGGGATATTGCCGGAGCGATGGCGGCTATGCAACGGGCGGTAGATGCGGGCGCGCGCGGCGAGGAAGGCACGGTCTGGGCGCAGGTGCAGTTGGGCAATTTGTTGGGGAATGCGGGGCAGTGGGAGCAGGCGGAAGAGGTGTACCGGGCGGCGTTACGGGATCGGCCGAATTATTGGGCGGCGGAAGCCGGATTGGCGCGTGTAGCGGCAGCTCATGGCGACTACCGGACAGCCATTGACAGATTGCGCCCGTTGACCGAGCGTTTGCCTTTGCCGGAGCTGGTCATTCTACTGGGTGATCTATACACAGCCCTCGGCGAGACGGGAGAAGCCACGCGGTCCTATGATCTGGTGCGGGTCATTCAGCAGCTTAATCAGGCGGCCGGCATGAATGTTGACCTGGAGCTGGCCTTATTTGAGACCGACCACGGCGATGATCCGGCGGCAGCTTTGGCGCAAGCGCGCGCGGCGTATGCGCAACGCCCCGGCATCTATGGAGCGGATACGCTGGCCTGGGCGCTGTATCACGCCGGGCAACTGGAGGAGGCGTGGTTGTTGAGCCAGGCGTCGTTGCGTCTTGAGACGCGGGACGCGCGACTCTATTATCACACTGGGGTCATAGCGGCGGCGCGGCAGGATACGGCCGAGGCTTGTCGCCAATTACAGACCGCGCTGGCGATTAACCCCGCTTTTGGCGTCCTGGAGCCGCTGCGAGCGCAGGCGCTGGTTGGGGAACTGGCTTGCGGGTCAACCCCGCCGTGAACGAGGCGGAAGCAGTCTCACACCGACACCCCGGCCACATAACCGCTGGCCCAGGCCCATTGAAAATTGAAGCCCCCGATACGGCCGTCCACGTCGCAGATTTCGCCGCACAAAAACAATCCCGCGCAGCGTCGCGACTGCATGGTTTTCAGATCAAGTTCGCGCAGCGGTACGCCGCCGGCGGTGGCTTCCGCATAGGCCCAACCTCGATGGCCGGTGATGGGCAAGGGACAGCGGGTTACCAATTGCGCCAGCCGCCGCCGCTGCTCGCGCGTAAGCTGGATGGTCAGCGCGCCGGCCTCCGCGCAAAGCGTGCGCGCCAGACGTTCCGGCAGATGCGCCCGCAGCCAGGAGAGCGGCGTAGCTCCGGTCTGAGCGGCAGTTTGTAGCGCAGCCTCCAGTTGGGCCTCGCTCCACATTGGCAGCCAGTTGATCGTCAGATACGCCGCCGGATCATCGGCGACGGCATAAAGATAGTGGCGGCTGATGTTGAGGATGGCCGGCCCGGATAGGCCGAAGTGGGCGCAAAGCACGGCGTCGGTGAAACTGATCAGGCGTCGCCCCTGGCCTGACCAAAGGCTGAGGCTGGCCGGGGCGCTGACGCCGCGCAATTGACAGAGGAAATGGTCGGCGGGTAAGGTTAAGGGCGTTAGGGCCGGCGTGATGTGCGGCGTCAGGCTGTGGCCCAGGTCTTGCGCCAGGCGGAAACCGTGGCCGTCAGAGCCGGATTGCGGCAGGCTGCGGCCGCCGGTTGCCAACACCACGCTACGCGCCGCTAATGCGCCCCAGTCGCCGCCCAGATGCCAGAAATCGCCTGCGCGCGCGAGAGTAGCAACGCGTTGGGGATGCCGGATAACGACGCCGGCAGCTTGGACGGCGGCCAGAAGCGCCTCCAGCACGGTTTGGGCGCGATCGGTGGTGGGGAAGAGTTTGCCGGTGGGTTCTTGCTTGAGCCTCACGCCCAATTCACGAAAAAAGGCCACGGTTTCGGCCACATCGAAGCGTTGTAGGACTTTACGGATGGCTGGGGCGGTAGAGCCGGCGTAGTCGTCGGCGCTGACAGTGTGATGGGTGACATTGCAACGTCCGCCGCCGGCGACCAGAATTTT
>JAYRVN010000419.1:0-4202 GCA_041918535.1 Chloroflexota bacterium | reverse complement strand
GGGCGACCAGCCTCACCTCCCGGAAAAGGGCCTCCTGTCTATGTACTCCTCACTGGCTGACACGACCGATCCCTTGCCGGCCCGGCTACTGGCTTTTATCCAGCCGCAGCCAGCCTGGCATGTGCTGAACATCACCACGGATGACAGGCAAGCTGCGCTGGCCTGTGCGCCTTATGTGGCAGAGTTGGCGGAGATGCGTCTCGATTCGGCCGAATTCCTCCCCCTGCCTTATGCCCCCGCCGCCTTCGATCTTGTCATCTCCCGCCTCGCCGCTCACCATTTCCCCGATATCGCCGCCTGCCTGGATGAGATAGCGCGGGTCTTGCGGCCCGGAGGCTGGTGCGGCTTAATTGACAATCTGGCCCCGGCGGACGAAAAAGCGGCCGACTACCTGAATGCGTTTGAGCGCTTGCGCGACCCCACCCATCGGCGCTGCCTTTCACTGGACGAATGGCGCCGCCAACTCTATAGCGCCGGCCTGGAACTCCAGGAGCAGGTCAGCCAGACCGTCGAACTCGATTTTGAGGCGTGGCTAAGCCGCCAACCGGTACAGCCGCTCAACCGCCTGCGCCTACGCGCCATGCTGCTCCAGGCCCCTCGCGCCGCGCAAGCCCACTTGACCCCCCACCAACTGGGCGATAGAATTGCATTTCACCTTCAACGTGGACTTTTGATCAGCCGGCGACCGGACGTGCCTTGAAAGCCACCCGGACGCCGTGGACGACAGTATGAGCAAGAAATACCATTTCTGGATTACCGGCTGCCAAATGAACTACGCCGACGCCCGTCAGGTTGTCTCGCTCCTGGAAAAACAGGGGTATCAGGCCACGCCGCGCGCGGAGGACGCCGATGTCATCGTCTTGCAGACCTGCACGGTGCGACAACAGTCAGAAGACAAAGCGTACAACAAACTGCGGGCGCTACAAAGCTTGAAACAAAGCCGGCCCGATCTGACTGTGGCTGTCATGGGCTGCGTGGTGGGCGTGCGGGGCAACGTCGCCCTCTCCCAGGAATTCCCTTTTGTGGATGTGTTTATGGAGCCGGCCAGTAATGGCGCGCCGTTGCTCAATCACCTACATCAGGGAGACGACCAGGCGCTGGAACAAGCCGCCACGGACCAGCGCCATATCTGGCAAGACGCCACCGTCGTCTTGCCGGCCGATCAGCGCGGCGCATTGGTGTCGGCGCCGGTGGCGATTGTCTACGGTTGTTCCCACGCCTGCACGTTCTGCATCATCCCGCAACAACGGGGTATTGAACGCAGTCGGTCGGTGGGAGAAATTTCGGCCGAAGTGCGCGCACTGGTGCAACAAGGCGTCAAAGAAGTGGTTTTATTGGGCCAAATTGTTGACCGCTACGGCTACGACGCGCCCGACGGGCCAGACCTGGCCGATCTGTTGCGCGTCGTGCAGCGTGTGGAGGGACTGGCGCGCATTCGGTTCCTGACCAGCCACCCCAATTATCTGAACGACAAGATTCTGCAAGCGGTGGCGGAACTACCCAAAGTAATGCCGCAAATCGAAGTGCCGATCCAGGCCGGCAACGACGAGGTGCTGAGGAACATGAAACGCGGCTACACCCAGGCCGATTACCGCGCCCTGGTGGAGCGCATTCGCCGGGCGTTGCCACACGCCGCCATTCACGGCGATGTCATTGTGGGCTTCCCCGGCGAAACGGAGGCTCAGTTTGAAGACACCTTCCAGGTCTTGCGCGACCTGCGCCTGGATAAAATCCATCTGGCCCGTTACAGCCCTCGGCCCGGCACGGTCAGCGCCCGCCGCATGGTGGATAACGTGCGGGAGGAAGCCAAGCGCGAACGCTTCCAACGCCTGGAGCAGCTTCAGCAAGAGATTCAGGCGGAAAAGAACACCGCTTATCTAGGCCAAACGGTGGAGGTGTTGGTGGAAGATTTGCACAAAGGGCGTTGGCGCGGACGCAATCCACAGGGGCGGCTAGTCTTTTTTGACGATCCGCGCCCATTGCGGGGCGCATTGGCGCGGGTGAAGGTGACGCATACCGGCGCGTTTAGCTTGTCAGGGGAGAGCGAGGATCGGCCGAAAACCTCTCCCACGCCGTCAGCCGAGAGCATCCCCCTCGCGCTCGCCTAGCCAAATGGCCAATTAGTACCTATAGGCTATATCCTTGGCGCCTTTCCCAGGCTACAATGTTTGGAGCATTGCAATGCGTTCGAGCCCTGTATCGGTAGCCAAGATGACAGGTCGGTCTCAACCACCGGCCTGTCATCTATTTATTTAATCTGTCGCCAGGTAATGCAGATAGGAAACCACTTCCCGCGCAAAGGCATAGCTTTGCGTCCATGGACTGATCCAGCGCGTCGTCCGGGTGGGCGAAACAAAGGCTTCCAGGCCCAGATCGCGGGCTATGTGCGCCGCGCGCAGCATGTGGTAGGGCGTGCTGACCAGCAGAAAGCGGCGCAATCCATGCCGGTCGGCTAACTTCTGCGCAAAAGCCAGATTCTCAAACGTGTTCGTTGAGCGATTTTCTACCAGAATCGCCTGGTCCGGGATGCCGCGTGCCAGCGCATAGCGTCGGGCAACCTCGGCTTCCGGCAGGGCGCTCCTGACACCCTGGCCGCCGGTGAAGAGGATCACCTTGACATACCCCTGTTGATACAAATGCAACGCATGGTTGATCCGCTCACGGAAAATGGGGGACGGATACGCTCCCCAGGCAGCCGCGCCAAGGACAATCGCGGCATCGGCCGAAACCGTCTCATCCCTCTCGGCAAAGGTGTAGATGGTCGCCCCTACATACCACAACAACACCACGCCGAGGGCCGCCAAACCACAGCCTATTCTTACTGCCCAACGATAAACTCGTCGCTTCACCGAGTGAATCCGTTCGGCAAATACTTGGCGAAAAAGCCCACCAGCGTATCGCGGAATACCTGCGGCTCCGACTCAATCAAGGGATAGTGCCCCGCTCCTTCAATGATATACAGTTGTTTCGGCTCACCGGCGGCGGCATAAAGGCTCATGGCGCTCTCTACCGGCACCAACTCATCCTGACGACCGTGAATGATAAGCACCGGTCGCGGCGCGATCCTGGCAATGTCATCCACCGGGCGCACCAGGCCAATATCCAGCCCGGCTTCCTGCGAACCGAAGTAAACCATTAGCGGGGCAAACGGGAAGGGCGGTAACCCGGCAATCACACGCACCCCTTCGGCCACGTTATCTTCCAGCGTGGTGAACGAACTCTCCTCTACCAGCACGTCAATTTCGGGAATGCGCGCCGTCGCTTGCACAGCGGTGGCCGCGCCCAGCGACTCGCCCACCAGGCCCAGGCGTTCAGCGTTCACCTCCGGCCGCGATTCCAGGAAATCCACTGCGCCTTGCACATCGTTGACCTCGGTATAGCCGAAAGTCGTCGTTTCGCCTTCGCTTTGGCCGTGGCCGCGCAGTTCGATCAACAACGCCCCATAGCCGGCTTCCACCAGCATGTCGGCCTGATCCAGCAATCCGCCCCGATTGCTACCCAGTCCATGCACAAAAATGATCGTGGAGCCGTCAGAAGCGGGATCGGGCGGGATAAACCAGGCGCCCAGGCGCAAACCGTCCGTGCTGGGAAAGGTCACACTTTCCCAATCGGTTATGCCGTAATTATCGGGGGTTTTGTCGGAGAGAGTGCGCTCCGGGCGGACGATGCGGATGCCTTCTTGACGCGACACGACGATAACGCCGATCACCGCCCCCAACGCGATGACAAGCACAAGCCCTAGAAGAATACGTCGGAGCCATTGGCGGGTATTGGACATGTTTGCCTCGTTTCCTCAGATGGAGCCATTCGGCGTCGGCGGCTGCCGGCTGACGCCTTCGGCCGAAAAATGCGTCAGACGCCGGTTAGTAAAATGCCGTTGGCGGAGGGATCGCGCACCAGGTAGCCGTTTTCGGCGGCGACGGGGGTGTAACCGGCGGCGCGGAGACGGTCGAGCAAGGAAGACAATTCGGCCGAATTTCCCACCACCAGTTCAAACCACAACAAACGCGCCGCATCCGACGGCGGCGGCGGCGCGCCTACGCCTGCCCAGGTATTCAGCCCTAGCAGCCTGTCGGAAAAGTAACCTCTGAAAGGCTGTCAACAGGTAAGTCACGATTTAGAAGAGGTGAAAGCCGGCCGTGTGTGACATTTTAGGGCCTCGAAAACATGAATTTAGCCTGGTTCAGACTGCCCTTTCGGGC
>JAYRVN010000418.1:0-3750 GCA_041918535.1 Chloroflexota bacterium | reverse complement strand
GGCTGATTGTGACTTGACAGGATATAATGTCATCAGAAGGTGTCCTCCCGGATGCGTAAATGTGGTGTTTACCCCATCTCAAGGATACCTTCTTTTGTACTCATTTGTAAAGGTGCGTAGGGGCAGATTGAACCATGCCCATATTTCGAATTGCTGTTGCCGTTTTGCTGTTCGTTTTGCCGTTTTGCTTGACAAGGGCGGAGTGCTTGCCTATACTGAACGTGGTCAGTCACCGTCTGGCAATCTGGGCAAACCTAGCCAGGCGCGACGGATTTATTTGCCAACCGACGAGTTTTTACGGGAGCTTGGATAGAACCAGGCTGAGATGTCTCTGAGTATGGGACGAACCGTTTGACCTGATCCAGGTAATGCTGGCGGAGGTAATTGTGGAAGATTCCCGGCAGCCCCCGTTTTCAGGGGGCTGTTGCGTTCTCGGGGCGGCGTTTAACTGAGGAGAACAAGAGCTATGAGGAAAGCCTGGGTGCTGGGGAGTCTGGTCTTACTTTGGCTGACAGCTTGCGGGAAAGAGACAGAACCGATTAGCGTGCGGCTGATGACACATGACAGTTTTGACGTCAGTGAAACGGTATTAATGCAGTTTGAACGTGAAACGGGCTATAAGGTTGAGGTTTTCAAGGCGGGGGACGCCGGTGAGATAGTGACGAAGGCTATTCTGGCGAATGGAAACCCTCTAGCCGATGTGCTTTATGGGGTAGATAATACATTTTTGAGCCGCGCTTTGGAAAATGATGTGTTTGTGGCGTATGCGTCCCCTCGGTTAAGTGAAATTGATGACGCGCTTAAGCTGGACCCTCAGAATCGCGCTTTGCCGATAGACTTTGGGGATGTCTGCTTGAATTACGATAAGGCCTGGTTTGCCGAGCACAATGTGTCGCCGCCTGACTCGTTGGAGGACTTGGCTGCGCCGGCTTATGCCAACCTGACGGTGGTGGAGAATCCGGCCACGTCCTCACCGGGACTGGCTTTTCTCTTAGCGACTCTTGACCATTTCGGCGAGGAAGGGTATCTAGATTATTGGCGGCAATTGGCGGCCAATGGCGTGGAAGTGGTAAACGGCTGGAACGAGGCTTATTATGGGTCTTTTACGGCAGGCGGCGCGGGGAATCGGCCGATTGTGGTCAGTTATGCCAGTAGCCCGCCGGCTGCCGTTTACTTTGCAGAAACTCCTCTGAGCGAGGCTCCGATTGCCGCAGTCACCGCTCCAGGTACCTGCTACCGCCAAATCGAGTTTGTTGGTATTTTGCGCGGCGCGCGCCAGGAAAAGGCGGCGCGCGCGCTGGTGGATTTCATGTTGAGCCGTCCTTTTCAGGAAGATATTCCCTTACGCATGTTTGTTTACCCAGCCAACATGACAGCGGCGCTACCAGAGGTGTTTGTGCGCTATAGCGCCGTTCCTCAGGAACCCGCCCTGCTTGACCCAGCCCGGGTGGCGGCCCGGCGGGAAAGCTGGCTGGCAGCCTGGACGGATGTGGTGTTACACCCATAACGGTTTAACGGAGCGGTCTACCTATGTTTCCTCCTAATGCTGATTATCGCCAGCGTCTTTTTGAGGTGATGGAGGCAGCCCCCTTTGTGGCGGCTGTAGGGATTCGCTTGCAGGATTTTGGGCCGGGGTGGTGTGAGACCGTGTTGGAGATTCGGCCGAATCACCTGCAACAAAATGGCTATGTCCACGCCGGCGTGCAGACAACGCTGGCCGACCACACCGCCGGGGCTGCCGCTGCCACCCTCATGCCCGCCGACGAGATTGTCCTGAGCCTCGAATTCAAAATCAATCTCTTGCGCCCGGCCGTCGGTGAACGACTCCTCTGTCGCGCCACCGTCATTAAACCGGGCCGGCGCTTCAGCGTCGTTGAGGCGGATGTCTCAGCCGTCCAGGGAGACAAAGTCAGCCTGGTGGCAAAAATGTTGGCGACGATGGCCTATGCGCCTGATCCGCGCTTCTCTCAACCCTAAACCCCATCGCGTACGCCAAACGACCATGCCGTCACTCTCTCCAGGTGTGCAACGCCGGTTAACGCGCGGGCTTTTGAGCTTACCCCTTCTCTTCCTTCTGTTCTTCTACTTCTATCCGCTCGGCGCCATTTTAAAATTAAGCCTGTCCGCCGAAGCCCAGTCCGGCCTCGGCGTGGTGCGCCAAATTTTCGGCCGTCCTGGTCTGGCGCGGGTCGTCTAGTTCACTCTCTGGCAGGCCGTCGTTTCCACCGGCTTGACACTGGCTCTCGCGCTGCCTGGCGCTTTTATCTTCGCCAACTACGATTTTCGCGGCCGACGCGGCCTACTCACCCTGAGCACTCTCCCCTTCGTTCTGCCGACGGTCGTGGTAGCGGCGGCTTTCTCGGCGTTGCTCGGTCCCAATGGGATAGTTAATGTTACCCTGCAAGATGTTTTCGACCTGGCGCAACCGCCGCTTCAGCTCCATCAAACCTTCGCTCTTATTCTTTTGGCGCACGTCTTTTACAACTACAGCGTGGCCGTGCGCCTGATCACCGCTTACTGGGAGAATCTCGGCCCGGAACTGACCCAGGCCGCGCAGATGTTGGGCGCATCACCCTGGCGGGCTTTCCGGTACATCACCTGGCCTTTGTTGCGGCCGGCAGTTATGGCGGCTGGGACACTGGTGTTTATGTTCACTTTCACCAGTTTTGGCGTCATTGTCATCCTGGGTGGACCCCGTTTTGCCACATTGGAGGTGGAAATCTACCGCCAGGTGATGAATCTGTTCAATCTTCCCCTAGCCGCCGCGTTGTCCTTAGCGCAAATCGGATTGAGTTTACTCGTGCTCAGCGCTTACACGCGCGCGCAAGCACAGATCGCCCGCCCCCGACGACTGGCCGCATCTGCCGCCATCCGGCATCCGGCGCAAAGCCGACGAGAACGTCTCCTAATCGGCGGTCAGGTTATGCTCATGCTGACGCTGTTGGGCGCGCCGTTGCTGGCGCTTGTTCTGAAGTCCTGGTTTGGCGCTCAGGGGTTAACCGGGCAATTCTATCGCGAGCTTTTCTTGAATCGGCGCCAATCGATATTCTTTGCGCCTCCGGCGGCTACCATAGTTAATTCCGTGGGCTTTGCCTTGGTGACTGTGGTTTTGGCGTCCGGCTTAGGTCTGCTAAGCGCGGCTCTTTTGATCGGCGCGGATCGCTTCCCTTCGGCCGAATCGTGGCATCCCCGGACCCGGCACTGGCTGAACTGGCTAGACCCTCTCTTTATGTTGCCGTTAGCCACTTCAGCCGTCACGCTCGGCCTGGGTTACATTGTGGCTTTCAACCGTGCCCCCTTCAATCTGCGCAGCTCGTTGGCGCTCGTACCCATCGCTCACACCCTGGTAGCCCTTCCCTTTGTCATACGGGCGGTATTGCCGGCGCTCCGTCGCATAAGTCCATCACTACGCGAATCAGCCGCTTTACTGGGCGCGCCGCCGCCTCGTGTCTGGCGCGAAATTGATTGGCCGTTGGCGCGACGCCCCTTGCTCGTCGGCGCAGTCTTCGCTTTTACCGTCAGTCTAGGAGAATTTGGGGCGACTGTTTTCATCGCTCGGCCGGAAACGCCGACGCTGCCGGTCGCCATCTTTCGTTTCTTGAGTCAGCCGGGCGCGCTGAATTACGGTCAGGCGATGGCGATGAGTTCGCTCTTGCTGCTGGTGTGCGCGGCAGGCTTTGCCCTGATTGAACGGTTCCAGTTAGGCGGCGAAGGGGAGTTTTGAGCGGCGGCTGTGATAAAGTGGACGGC
>JAYRVN010000417.1:0-3207 GCA_041918535.1 Chloroflexota bacterium | reverse complement strand
CCGCATCACTTCTTCATTCACATAAATGGGCACTTTGCAGCGCACCGCCATGGCGATGGCATCAGAAGGGCGGCAATCAATATCTTTGCTGCGCCCATTTGTGCGCACAAAAAGCCGCGCATAAAAGACCGAGTCCCGCAATTCGCTGATCAAAATGTGGGTAATCGTACCGCCCATTTCTTCGATCACATTTTTAAGTAAATCATGTGTCAATGGCCGGGCAATTTCCGTATCTTGCAGCTCAATGGCAATAGCCTCCGCTTCAAACGGGCCAATCCAAATGGGCAATTGCTGCTCGCCGTCCACATTGCGGAGCATAACAATGCGTTGTGTGGAAATCAGACTTACTCGAATGCTGTCAATGACGACTTCAATCATCGCCAACCCCTGGAAGCTGCAGAATAGTCGCCGCCGTCTACCGGCATTGTCCCAGAAAAGGCGGCAAATGGCAACAGTTTAGGCCAGCATTGTAACATAAAAACGCCAAAGCTTCACCCTCTTGGCCCATCATGGCTGAGGAGCAACAGAGCCAAAGCAGCGTTGATAGCGTGGCTCATCACCCCAAAACGGCCGGAGAAGAGCGCAACGCGGAGTTCCGCCAGCGGCAGCCATTGTAGCGTCACTTGCTCCAGATCGCCGGAGTGAGGGGCGGCGGCCAAAACCGGCCGGCGCGCCAGAAAGAAGTGGCCCGCGCCGCAATGGCGGTTGGCGTCAGCCACAAAGTGGCCGAGCATTTGCCACTCGGCGCAGACATAGCCTGTCTCCTCTAGCAATTCGCGTTGGGCGGCTTCCAGCGGCTCCTCGCCCGGCTCCAGCAACCCGCCCACAATTTGCCAGGTGGTTTGTCCTAGGGCGTAACGATAGCCTTCCTGAATGAGCGTTTCGCCTTGGTCATTGAGCACCACGACATTGACGTAGTCGCGCAGATAGATGATGGGCCAATCGGGGATAACAACACCGTCAGGCAAGGCGACCGCATGATAAGTGACGGTGACATAGGGGTGGGTGAGGGCGACTGTTTCGCCGAGTTTCCGCCATTCTTCAGCCATATCATACTCCATTGCTATTCAAAACATGGAACAAAGGGGAAGCCAGAGCCGATTCCAAATAGGTCGGGGGTGGAACCAGACGAAGCGAGACCAGGTCGTTGTAGCTTCTGCTCAATCCCTGAGCCATTTCTACGATTTTATCCGGCTTGGGGTGTTTACGCCCTTTTTAGCTTCGGACAGGCAGGCGGCTAACCGGGAGCAACCAGGAGCATTCTGGGATAGGCTCAAGCCTTTTTCCGGGCAAGCCGGGGGCGCTTTCCTGCCAAACAGGCTGCGGATTGACTCGGCGTTCATGGCGTCGGTTCTGTCTTGCCGGGCGATAACATATGGCGGCGCACCTGGGAAATCCCGGGGCAATTTGCCGCAGTGCGTCAAAAATCCCTTGACTTTATGTGCCGGCTAGGTAAAATCATAGAGAGAATTCGCTAATTGGTCTTGTTTTGCCAAGTATGGCGATAGGCAAAGGGATTGCACCCTTTCCGTTCGGGAGAATGTTAACATGTCTGTTGGTGTTGAAATCGTGGGTGATTTGACGCCCGCCTTTACGGAAACGCTTACGCCAGAAGCGGTGACGTTCATAGCCAGGCTAGAACGCGCATTTAGGGCGCGGCGACGCGAGTTGTTGGCGCAGCGGGTGGCGCGTCAGCAGGCGATTGATGCGGGTCAGATGCCTGATTTTTTGCCGGATTCGGCCGATATTCGTGACCGCGACTGGACCGTAGCCTCCATTCCCCCTGATCTGATGGACCGCCGGGTGGAAATCACCGGCCCGGTTGACCGCAAAATGGTCATCAACGCCCTCAATTCCGGAGCCGGCGTCTTCATGGCGGATTTCGAAGATGCCCATTCCCCCACTTGGGAAGGGACACTCCAGGGGCAGATCAATTTGCGCGATGCCATTCGCGGCACAATCTCCTATATCAACCCCGCCAACAACAAGCTGTACCAGCTCAATGAAAAAACCGCCACGCTCATGGTGCGCCCACGCGGTTGGCACCTGGACGAACGGCATGTGCAGGTGGACGGCCAACCCATGTCGGGCAGTCTGTTCGACTTTGGCTTGTACTTTTTTCACAACGCCAAAACTCTGATCAACAAAGGCGCCGGCCCCTACTTCTACTTACCCAAGCTGGAAAACCATCTGGAAGCGCGCCTGTGGAACGATGTCTTTATCCTGGCGCAGGAGATGCTCGCTATCCCTCTGGGCACGATCCGGGCGACGGTGCTGATTGAAAACATCCTGGCTGCCTTTGAGATGGATGAAATCTTGTGGGAATTGCGAGAGCATTCGGCCGGTTTGAATTGCGGACGGTGGGACTACATTTTCTCGGCGATCCGCAAGTTCCGCAACCACCCGCAATACGTCTTCCCCGATCGGGCGCAGGTGACGATGACCCGCCATATGCTGCGCTCCTACTCGCTTCTCCTGATCAAGACCTGCCATCGTCGCGGCATCCACGCCATGGGCGGCATGGCAGCGCAAATCCCCATCAAAAACGATCCGGTCGCGAATGAAATCGCCCTGGAGAAGGTGCGCGCCGATAAGGTTCGTGAGGCGCGCGATGGTCACGATGGGACGTGGGTGGCGCATCCGGGCCTGGTTCCTTTGGCCAGAGAGGTGTTTGACGAATACATGCCCTCGCTTAACCAGATTCAGCGCCAATTGCCGGATGTCCATATCACGGCCGCCGACCTGCTGGAAGTGCCGACCGGCACGGTCACGCTAGAGGGCTTCTTGCTGAATATGGATGTGGGGCTGCAATACCTGGAATCCTGGTTGTCTGGCGTCGGGTGTGTGCCGATCTACAACCTCATGGAAGACGCCGCCACGGCTGAGATTTCGCGCTCACAGTTGTGGCAATGGTTGCACAACCCGCAGGTTCACCTGGAAGACGGCCGCGGCCTTACCCCGGAACTTTATCGGGCGTTCTTGCCCGTGGCGCTGGAACGGGTGAAAGCTGCGGTGGGGCCTGAGCGTTTCACCACCGGCCGCTTCGCCGAGGCGGTGGCCTTGCTGGATAGTCTGGTCTTGAGTGACCAGTTTACGGATTTTCTGACCTTACCAGCTTATCAATATTTGAACTGAGCCGGGCGCGTTTGAGTCGGCGCCCGTTGCGTCCCGGCCGGTCCATTTCTAACGTCGTGAGAGAGGGGTTTT
>JAYRVN010000416.1:0-22891 GCA_041918535.1 Chloroflexota bacterium | reverse complement strand
TCTAGATCAGTTTACCCGTGTGGAGGTAAATCCCTATGCGCCAGCGTTGGACGTTCATCCTGCTGATGGTGGTGTGTTTACTTGTATTAGCCGCGCCTTCAATCAGCCGGGCCCAGACCCGGTCCGCCCCCGACAACGTGAACAGTGACTTGCCGGCTTTAATCTATGCCGGTGATTCCTGGGGGTTTTTCGCCTTCCCACAAATGCGCCAGCACCTGATTGACGCCGGCTACGCAGATAACTATTCGATTATTAACCGTGCCGTCCCTGGTTCTCATGCCTCACAATGGGCCAGCGGCTATTTTCTGCGGAGCGTCTTACGTCAGTTGCGCCCTAGTCCGGGCAACCCCATCGTCATCTTTTCCTTAGGCGGCAACGATTTTCTCTACGGCGATGTTCGCTACTCCGGTGGTGGATTGGACGACCCGATCTATGGCCTAATCGAACAGCGCCTACGCAGTATTGTTGACCAGATTTTGGCTGAACGGGGTGATACGACCATCCTGTTTGTCGGTTACGACATACTGAATATGGACAAGACACCCGAATGCCACGATATGGCAGTGGATTTGGCCGGCAGTGGCTTGCCGCAAGATGTCAATCCATTGCTGGTTGAACTCGGCGAATTACAGCGTCGTGTCGCCGACGATTATAGCCAAGTCTATTATGCCGACGTGATTGGGGCTCTGCAAGGTCATCCCGGTGCCGCCGACATGAACGCCTGGAGTCCATTGCCCTATTTTATTGGCTATATTGGTTGGCAACAGGATTGCATCCACATGGGTCAGGAAGGCTATGGGGTATTCACGGGCTCTATCCTCGATCGTATGCAACGATTAGGTCTCCTCAGCCCGTAGGGATATTCTCTTGATCGAGCTTTCCCGGCCCGGATAGATTCTCAGTTCTCCATTTCTGCGACAGCGGGGAGAGCTGCCAGTAATTGGCTGTGCAGGTGGCCGTTACTGGTCAGCCGCCAGGTGTCGGGGCGCGCCCAATCCCACTTCTCTCCCGTCAGACTGCTAGTTAGCCCGCCCGCTTCCTGCACCAATAAAAGGCCCGCTGCCACATCCCAGGGGCCAGGTTGGTAGGTGAAAAAAGCGTCCAGCCGACCAGCGGCGATCCAGGCCAGGCATAAGGCATAGGAACCGAAAGCGCGTAGGCTCATCACACGATAGGTCAGGCGGTTAATTACCGCCATAGATCGCCGACGATCCGCATCGCTCCGCCCCCAACCCAGGGCCAAAAGGGCCTGGTTCAAATTCCTTAAGGGACTGGCGCAGATAGGTCGTCCATTCAGACTACAGCCGGCGCCGCGAACGGCGCTAAACATCTCATCGCGCAACGGATCGTAAATAACGCCCACGCCAGGCGCGCCGTCTACGATGGCCGCCACAGAGATGGCAAAGGCCGGCAATTGACGGCTGAAATTGACCGTGCCGTCAAGGGGATCAATCGCCCAGATAACTGGTCCGGTGGTGGGCAGTCCATGGTCAGTCTCCTCTGCCAGAAAGCCATGATCGGGAAAGCGTTGGCGAATCAGGCGGGTGGCTAACTGCTGCGAGTCCCAGTCTACTTCCGTCACGACATCGCGGAAGCCTTTATCTGCCACGGTAAAGGGTTCCGTCTGGCGGGAATGCACGAACTGCCCACACACGCGGGCGACGGTCTCGGCTGTAGCCAGCAAATCCGCCAGGTTGCTATCCGGCATGGTTCAACTCGGCAAATAAAACGGGCCAGTCCGCCTGGCCCGTTCTATTTGATTTTCTGCTAAGGCAGACTTAACCGGGTTACGGTTTCATCTCCGCCATCAATTCAGCTTGCAGATCATTGGCCGTTGCGGTTAGCGTGTCCAAGGTCGCCTGAATCTCTTCGCCTTGCATAATGGCGTTGAAGGCTTGCGTGGTCGCGTCGCGCACTGCCTGGTAGGAGATCAACTGCGGCTCAAAGACGGCATATTGCAGAAGGTCGGCCGCTTTCGCCCACACCGGATTGGCGCTCTCGTAGTCGCCCAGGAATTCGCGCGTCCCAGCGCGGGTGGGGAAGTAGTTGCTGATCTTCACCCACCGGGCCTGAATTTCAGGCGAGGTAAACCACTTGACGAAGTACCAGGCGGCCAGCTCTTGCTCCGGTGAGGTCTTGACGATCATAACGTCGCCGCCATAGATGTTCTGCCGCGGTTCCGCTGTGGTATGCGGGATAGCTACCAGACCAACTTCATCCGGCGTGCGGTTTTGCTCTGTACCGATCGTTTTGAAATCAGCGATGTAGAAGGGGATGCCGGAACTGGAGCCTTGGGCGAAGAGTGCACCCCGGCCGGCCAGGACAGGATTCGGGAAGCCTTCGGTATAGAAGAAGGCGCAACCCTCGTCGAGCATACCTTTGAGGAAGGTTATTGAAGCGATGGTGGCCTCGCTATTGTAGACATAGCCATCCATAGTTTCATTGAGCACATCGCCGCCGAAAGCATAAGTCCAGGAAGCTACGGCTGAGGCGTCATCGCGTAGGATGTAGCCGCCGGTGCCGTCACCCTTCTCCGCAGCCGCTTTGCAGGCCATTTCCTTGAATTCGTCCGGCGTCGTCGGCGGGTTCTCGTAGCCCAGTTCTTTGAGCCAGGTGGCATTATAGAAGAGCACTTCCATCGAACGGTTTGGCGGGAAGCCAAGGCGTTGATTGCCGAAGGCTGCATGCACGCTTTGGTTGAAGAAGCTGGGGTAGAAATCGGCCTTGTCCTCAGCGGTCAGCCCCCAGACTGGGTCGTCAATGAAGGTGTCTAGATTAACCAGGCTATCGTTGAGCATGTAGAAAGCCTGGTCATTCTGATAGCCGACTACCAGCGCGGCAGGAAGTTCACCGGAGGCGATGCTGGCATTGACTTTGTCGCGAATGTCATTGTAGGAGCCCTGGCTCTGGGAGTCTACGATGAGACCGCACTGGTTATCAATGTTGAATTCCGTCACCAGAGCGCGCAGTTTGTCCGCGCGCGAGCCGGTATGATTATGCCACCAAACAACTTTCTGGCCGCGAATATCCACACCGGCGAAGTTACCTTCGGTGGCCGGGACGCAAGGCGCAGCCGCTACAGGGGCGGGCGGTTCGGTTGGTTCAACCATGGCTGCCTCGGTCGGGGCCGGTTCCGCCATGGCCTCGGTCGGGGTCGGTTCGACTGGAGCCGCGGTAGCTTCAGAGACGACCGCAGTGGCTGCCGGTTCGGCCGATTTTGTGGGTTCGCCCTGAGCGCCCTCTTGTGCAGCCGGCTCGGATGCGCCGCAAGCCGCCAACAGCAGCGGGATGGCTAACACCAGAAGCGCCAGCCAAATAACGAGTTTGCGTTTAGACATGTCTTTTCTCCTCCAACTTGATCTGTGTGATTAAGCGTTTGATGCAACAACCGCCGGCGGTCGGCGGATTATCGCCAAAGGGGGAATTAGGGCGCGATCGAGCTGATGCCGGCAAGCCAGGCATGCGGGTCAACCTTTTAGCCCTGACCGGGCAATGCCTTCCGTGAACTGCTTTTGGGTGAAGAAGTACATCAACAAGATAGGCAGGCTGGTGATGACCGACCCCGCCATTTGCAGGTTGATGCGCGTGTTTTCCTCATCCAGGAAGGCTTGCAAGCCGTAAGAAATCGGGCGCCAGGTGGTTGAGGTCGTGACCAGGATGGGCCACGCCAGTGAATTCCAGGCGCCGATGAAGGCAAAGAGCGCCAGCGTGATCATGGGGGCGCGCGAGAGGGGCAGAATGACTTGAAGCAGGTAGCGAATGTGGCCTGCTCCGTCAAGCTGGGCAGAATCCCATAGTTCGTTGGGGACTTGCTGGAAGAATTGGCGCAAGATCAGGATGCCGAAGGCGCTGGCCATGAAAGGAATCGTGAGGGCGGGCCAGTTATCGAGCCAGGGAATGGGGCTGAATCGGCCGATCCAGGAAACAGTGATGAAGTTCGGCACCCAGGTGATAGCTTCCGGCAACATTAGGGTCGCCAGCAGCAGGTTGAAAATGAAGTTCTTGCCGGGGAACTCCATGCGGGCAAAGGCGTAAGCGGCCAGTGTGGAAAACACTAGTTCGCCGCTGACGGTGATGAAGGTGATGCGAATGCTGTTCCAAAAGTAGAGGGAAAAATCGGCCTCACGCCAGGCGGAGGCAAAGTTGTCCCATTGCAAATGGGCGGGAAGAAATGCGCCGCCGTTGGCTTCGGTGACGTTCATGAGCGAGGTGCTGATCATGACCAGGAAGGGGACCATGGCGATGACCGCGCCGCTGATGAGTAACAGGTAGGCAAAGAACCGGCCAACATCGAAGCGGCGAGTTTTGGCATGAACGGGGGGTGAGGCGGATTCGGCCGAAACCAGACTAGCCATAGAACACCCTCTTTTCCGCGACGCGGTTATTGATATAGGTCAACAAGAGAATAATCAGCAGCAACATCACGGCTAGAGCCGCCGCATACCCATAGCGCGTGTCCCGTTTCATGGCGTTGAAGATCACGATACTGGCCGTATCTACCGTGCCGAGGGCCGCCTGCAAGCGCAACACCCATATAGAGTTAAATGACTTGAAGGTGCCGATGGTCGCCCAGAGCGTTAAGAAGTATATCGTCGGTGACAGCAACGGCAAGGTAATGTTGCGGAATTGAGCCCAGCGACCCGCGCCGTCAATGGATGCCGCCTCGTACAATTCGCGGGAGATATTGCCTAATCCGGCCAGAAACACCACAATGTTAAACCCGACGAACTTCCACACCCCAAACAACATGACCACGGCCAAGGCTAGACTTGGGCCGGCCAGCCAGCCCTCCAGTTTGGAACCATCACCCACAAGCATCTGGACCACGCCGGTTGGTTCCGCCAGCCAACGCAAAGCCGGCAAGCCGATGCTGGCGAGCAGAGCATTCATCGGCGCGCTGGGGCGGTTAGAGAAGAAAACACGGAACACGCCGGCGGCCGCCACGACTGGCGTGATGTAGGGTAAAAAGTAGATGATGCGCAGCAATGTCTTGCCTTTCAGATCTTGAAATAAGAGGGTGGCTATCACCAAAGAGAGGACCAGTTGCACCGGGATGGTGCCCACTGAATAAAACACTGTGGCGCGCAGGCCGTCCCACCATTTGGCATCGCCCGCCGCTACCAGGCGCGGCAGTTCGCCAATGAGCACCCAGGCGCCGATCATCAACACAGCCGCCGCCGACAGACGGAAAAACACGCCGACGGTTGACTGTCGCTGATTGGCGCTGCGCCAAAGCCACCAGGATAAAAGCAGCAAAACAAAGCCCGCGCTGATCGTCACAAGTTCGCCGGTGATGTTGAGCGACGTACCGCTTTCCAAGGCCGCCACGTAAGCTGCCTGGATTTGCCCCCACGTTAGCCAGCCTAAGCCCAAACCGCCGACGAGTAGGGTGAAGGCACCGGTCAGTCCGGTGTAGTAATCCAGGTAATGCGTGGAGCGGCGCGCCAGCCGGTTGACCAGGATGACAATAGCCACAGAGAGAACTAACAAGCCGATAGCGGTCAAATAGGTTGTGCGAATGGCGGGCAGAGCAAACGTCTCCCGCACCATTTGGCGAAACTGTTCGGTTCGGCTCAATGCGTCGCCCTGCGCCGCCGCTTGCTCGGCCAGAGTTTGGCGGATCCGCGCCAGTTCCGGGCCTAGCAGCACAAGCAGGCGGACAAAAAAGAACACGCCGGCCGTCACCGCCAGGCCTGGAATGATGAAGATGCGCCATGTGCTCAAGTGAGAACGGCGTTGGTTGACCGTGTAAAGGGCGATTAGTCCGACGATGAGAAGTAACAAGGCCCAATTTAGCGCGGCTTTAATGCCGGGCGCGCCGAGGGTTTCCAGGAGAAGTTTGGTGAAGGTGTCGTTACTCGTGCGTACGCCTTGTAGCTTTTCCGGGATTAGCAGTAGTTCGCCGAGGGTAAGGAAGATAAACCGCCCGGCGAGAGCCAGACTGCCGGTCAGCATCAAACCGGGCAGCAGCATAGGCCAGGCAGACTCTTGATTCTGACGCGCCTGTTGGATAACTTTGAACAAGAAACGCAGGCCAAGCGCTAAGAGAAAGAGCCCGAGCCAGAAAGTCAGCACATAAGCCAGGTCGTCTATTGCCCGCACGTAGTTAGCCAGGCCATCATAGCGGCCGGTGAAGGTGTTCAGGCCGCGCAGGGTGCTTTGGAAAACGGCGAAAACCAGGGGGAACAAACCAAACAGGCCGATGACTAAGAGGGCCGGAAACAGGAAGATATAGGCAAGGAGCGACTCTCTCAGTTTCCTGATTTGTTTGCTCGATAAAAAGGCGCGGCGCGGAGCAGTGAAGACGCGATCGGATGCTGACGGCAATGTACTATCAGTCATGGGCAATCCTGAGGGCTAGGGCCTACTCCCGTATGTTTGTAAGTGCTTTGCCAACTCACCCTATGATATAGCATTCAGGGGGATCAGGGCAACCACCAGTCAATTAATAGCGCATGCGGGTCTAGCTGACCCAAACTGTGCCGCTACGGCCGGGGAGAGTGAGGATGGATTCGGCCGAAATTTCTTCCCCTTGCGCTTTTAACCCATCCCGCAACCGCGCTGGCGCATCCGCCGGCCAGGGTATTTGCAGGCGTACACTCTGCTCGCCCAGATTGAACGCCACAATGGCTGTCTGGTTTTCATATTGACGCTGATAGACAGCCACCCTATCGGCCGCCAGCAAGGGGCGGAACGATCCACGGCGCAAAGCCGGCGTGCGCTGACGCAATTGAATATAACGCTTAACTTCAGCCCGCAAACTCACATTCCAGCTCCTTTCATTGTGCCAGGGAAAAGCGCGGCGTGAATCGGGTTCTCCGTGTCCCCACATGCCAATCTCATCGCCATAATAGATATTCGGCGCGCCAGGCAGCGTCATCTGGCACAGAAACATCAGGCGCACTGCCGTCTTATCGCCTTGTGCGATGGTCATCACGCGCGGCGTGTCGTGGCTGCCCAACATCAGCATCTGGGCTTGCACAATCTCCGGATGGTATAACTCATTGCACAGGCGCTCCAACTCCGCCAGAAATTGCCAACCGTCACGGGGTTGAATCAGGCCGTAACCTGTCCGCGCGCTGTCGGATTGATCCATCTGTTCGCCCAGGAAGAAGCTAAAGGCAGCCCGCGTGAACAGGTAATTCATCTGCCCATCAAATTGATCGCCCTGGAGCCAGCGTTCGGCTTCGTGCCATAGCTCGCCCACAATGTAGGCTTCGGGGTTGACGGCGCGGCAACGGCGGCGAAACTCTTGCCAGAAGACATCGTCATCAATCTCGCTCGGCACATCTAATCGCCAACCATCCACCCCTTGCTCCAGCCAATGGGCGCCCACACCCCACAAAAATTCGCGCACCTGAGGATTGTTGGTATTGAGCTTGGGCAAGGCGTGTAAGCCCCACCAGGCCCAATAATTCGGCCGTTCATGTTCGTTATAGGCGTTCACCGGCCAGCGCTCGATGTGGAACCAATCTATATAGGGGGATTCCGCGCCACACTCCAACAGGTGGTTGAATTGGAAAAAGCCGCGACTGGCGTGATTGAAAACGCCGTCTATGATCACGCGCAGGTTCCGCGCATGCGCTGCCCGTAAAAGCTCCTGAAAGGCGGGCTGGCCGCCCAATAGCGGATCGATCTGGTAGAAGTCGTGGGTATGATAGCGATGATTAGAGGCTGAAGCGAAGATGGGATTGAGGTAGATGGCGTTGACGCCTAAATCGACCAGGTAATCGAGTTTTTCCACAATACCGAGCAAATCGCCGCCGAGAAAATTATGGCGCGTCGGTCGGGCGTCCCACGGCTGGATATTGGCGGGTTTGGTTAAACGGGCGCTCTTGGCGAAGCGGTCCGGGAAAATCTGATAAAAGACGGCGTCTTTAACCCAGTCAGGGGTGGCGATGGACATGGAGAGTTTTCTCCTTCGTGGATGAGTTAGCAATTTAACTGCCGGCATCCCGGCAAGCGTCGTTAAGGTTGGCGGTCGGTGACCGCGCTCCAAGTGTATGTTTATCTCATAATGGCGAAACTTTCAACCGAGAGGTGGGATTGGCCGCTATGTATTTGCCTGTCGGTTGAAAGTCGCCTATCATGACGGTCGAGAGCTCTTTGTCGCCGGGCGCGGCAAGGATGGGAGTGTGACGGCAGTGGATAGGACAATCGCGATGAAGCTGTTGGAAGGGCGCAAAGTGCCGTATGATGTGGTGACCTATCCGGAAAGTGAGCGGGATGCCGAAGTTATTGCCGGCATCGTGGGCGCGCCGCCGGGACAACTGTTCAAGACTTTGGTGGTGGCTCGCGAGGGCAAGAAGCCGCTGCTGGTGATGATCCCGGCCGACCGACAGCTTGACCTGAAGAAATTGGCGCAGGTAACCGGCGACAAGAAGCTGCACATGGCAAGCCAGACTCAGGCCGAGGCGCTGACGGGTTTGCAGGTTGGGGGTATTTCGCCGTTGGCGTTGCTGAATAAAGGGTTTGCTATTCTGATTGACGCCAGTATGGCAGCTCAGACGCATATCTACCTTAGCGCAGGCAAGCGCGGGGTGAATTTGAAAGTGCCGGTGGCGGCGCTGCTGCAAATTATCCAGGCGCGGCAGGTGGATGTGACCTGAGATGGGCGGCTGTCCGGTTCAAGGTTGCGGCAGAGCTTCCTCCTCGCTGTTGTTTTCGGCCGATGAGGGGACGATCTGGCTGAAGTCAATGGCGTCGAATTTGAGTATGCGATTATTGCCGGAGTCAGCCAGGTAGATGTTGCCGGCGCTGTCGAGGACGATGCCGTTGGGGATGTTCAGGCTGGCCAGATCGCTCCCGAATCGGCCGAATCGCGCCACATAATTCCCCAACCGGTCGAAGATCAACACCCGATACGCCTCCGGGTCCGTCACATACACATGCCCGCTGTCGTCTAAAGCTAAATAAGGCTTGTTGGTAATGTCCGTGCCGCCCCAGGCGTCCACCGGCCAACTCCCCACCGAAGCGAAATCGGCGGTAAACTGCTGCACCCGGCGATTCCACGCCTCGGCCACAAAAATCGCCCCATCCGGCGACGCCGCCAGCCCCACCGGCTCATTAAACTGGCCGTTGCCGCCGCCTTGTCCGCCGAATTGGCGGATGAACTGGCCGTCCCGATCCACCACCTGCACCCGATGGTTGCCTGTATCGGTGATGAGCAGCTCATTGTCACCCAGCAAAGCGATAGCGCGTGGCCCGAAGTAGATGTTGGGTTCGGCGCTGGAACCGCCTGAGCCGAACGTTTTCACCAATTGACCCTCTAGACTGAATTTCTGGATGCGATAATTCCACGTATCCGCCACATACACGTACTGCTCGTCCACAGCCAGACCCCACGGCTCGTTGAGTTGGCCCGGCCCGCTGCCCGACTCGCCAAAGGCGCGCAAGAACTGACCGTCGGGCGCAAAGACCACGATCCGGTGATTGCCGGAGTCGGCGACATATACATTGCCGTCCGGCCCTATCGCTACGTTTCGGGGGGCATTCAGCCGACCCGACCCTTCCACCCCGCCGAAGCTTTGCGCGGCAGTCAGGCGCAGTTCGTTCTCGGCGTAGGGTACGATGGGCGGTTCATAATTGATGGCGGAAGTGCCAAAAT
The DNA here is from genome assembly GCA_041918535.1 of Chloroflexota bacterium. GTDB lineage: Bacteria > Chloroflexota > Anaerolineae > Promineifilales > Promineifilaceae > DAOTXO01. The sequence goes on along the minus strand of JAYRVN010000416.1, from coordinate 13,284 downwards.
CCCACAGTTCCGAGAAGACATCCTTGCGGATGTAGAGGCGCAGTTCATCGCGCAAAGGCCATTGACCCAGGCTGTAGTTGCCCCCAAAGACCTCGCCGTACTTCTGATAATCTCGGTAGAAGAAGATGTTCCACAACGCCTGACGCACGGCGCGGCTGCCTAGCCCGCGGGGCTTTTCCGGCGTGTCGCCGACACCGAAGAGCGCATTCCAGGAGATTTTGCGATACTCTTCCATCGGCCAGGAGAGATAGCTGAAGGTGGTATAGACGTAATCGTTCTGCACGATGGGGTCCACTTTGCCCCAGGTATCGTTGCCGACGATGAGCACAGGCGATTCCAGGATGCCGGCGCTGGGATTGGCGGCGAAGTAATCTTTGTTGGGATAGTCGCGCAAGTACCAAATGAAGGGCCAGACGATGTCTTCATCGTAAGAAACGCGCAAGCTCTTATCTCCCTTGAGGCGCATAGACAGCTCTTCCAGCTGTTTCAGAACCACCTGCTTGGTGGCCGGCGCGCCATGAGCGTAGACGAGAAACTCGTTAGTATAATCATAGTTGACGAAGCTTGCCATGAAGGAGAAGCGCACGGTGAGCAGCGCCAGTACGCCCAGGAAGGTGAAGACGGCGGTGCGTTGGGGCAATCCGGGGATGGCTTGTCGGCCGACGCGGCGAATGAGATAAGCCAAAACGAGGAGGGTGGCGATTCGGCCGATAAACAATCCCACCGTCTGCAAATTGCTAAGTTGCTGGCTCCCCCACTCAACATCCAGCAGCCACATCTTCACCGCCAGAAATAGGGCCAGCCACAGCCCAAACCACAACCCCCACATCGCCAGGGATTGTGGCGACAACATATCGGCCCGCCGCCAACCCCGCCAGCGCTGATTGAGATACCAACCGCCCAACAACACCATCGGTGTCACATAATGCGTGCTTAACCACGGCATCTTCTCGCCCGCCAGACTGTAGCCAATCCAGGTCAAGAGCAGCCACCACAGCAGATAGGGCGCCAGTCCCAATAACATGTCGGCGCGCCAGGGGACCGCGTAGTCTGGCTCTGCGCGCTCCCGCCAGAGAATCCAAACCGCCAGGCCGGCGCTGAGGATGAACAAAGCCAGGGCCGCGCCGGGCCGATTCAGGCCGGCCACACTCTGCCCGTTGATGAATCGCGCCAATAAAACCAATCCCAGGACAGCGCCCATCGCCATCTCAGCGGGGGCGATCATCTGCGTTGTCCGGGCGCGCGCGCTCAGGCGCTCATACACAGCGTAAGCCACCACAGCCACGGCCAGCGCCAAGGCCACCCCGGCCAGGAGCGTATACAGGTTGCCGGTCGGGATCGATTGACCGGCGGCGGTCGCTTGCGTTTGCGCCAGGTCGAAAGCCCAGTTAGCAAAAGCATGGCCCACCCCGGCTAGCAACAGCGCCGATATCCAAAAGCCGATCGGGCGGCTCAGCCGCTGCTGCCGCAGCCACAGCCGGGCAGCCAGTAATGCCATCACCAAGGGTAGAAATTCGTATAGCGGCGTCACGAACAAGTAGTAGAAGGCGGGTTGACTGCCGCGTTGCACATTGTGTTGCACCAGCCAGTAACCCAACGAGCCGATCATGCCACTGACCCAACCCGCCTGGGCATTGGTGAAGAAAGAGGTGTAAAACAGCAGGAAGATGACATGGAAAATAGCGCCGGCGGTAAGCCATCGCCGCGCATTCCACCACAATCCAACGCTCACGGCTACGGCCAGCATAAGCGGCAGGAAGATAGCGTCGAGGATGAAGCCGGAGGTGATAAGACTCAGGAAACAGGGGCCGTCGGTCACGAGGGTGGTGATGTGACGCCAGAGGCCGGGTTCATTGGCCAACAGGGCGCAGCTCTTGTAGGAGGTCTCTAAAGGCGGCGCGCCCGCCAGAATTGTCAGAGCGGCCGTCATGGCTGGCAATAATAGCGTGCTATACAACAGGATCAGGTCAAATTCCGGATACACTTCCAGCGCCGACCGGAGTCGCCTGATCAGTTGGAATAGCCCGACAACCGCTAAGACTACGCCGGCTAATATGACCCAGCGCCAGATGAATTCTTGGACGTTGACCGTTATCTGGCCGCCTTCGCCGCCCATGTCGGTACGAGCTGTGCCCATGTTGTTGTAGCCGGCAATTAGGGGCGCGTCCAGGCTGCGTAATAGCCCATAGCCTACCCCGGCCAGCAGCGCCCCGCCGGCCAGGAGCAAGATGGGCAGCCATGTTTTATCCCGCTCTTGCCAGATCAACTCCCAGGCCCGGCTTCGCACAACCAGGCGCAGAATGAGGAAGCTGCCAAAGATAGCCAGATAGATGTAGGCCGCTTCCATGGTGGCGAACATGAGAGCTAAGCCGGCGGCAATCCACCACAGATATTTGTCTTCGCGCCGCTGCAAGTAGTACCAGGTAGCGGCAAAGACGATGAAGGCAAAAACGATCAGGTAAATATCATGGCGGATGTAGCGTGAATAGTAGGTGATGTAGGGGGAAATGAGCAGGAGGAAACTGGCGCACAGGGCCCCTTTTCGGCCGATCCACGGTCGCAACACAACCGGCAAGGCCACCAGAATCACGCCTAGCAAGGCCACCGGCGCGCGCGCTGAAAAATCGCTGACACCCAACAGCCAGAACGAAGCCGCCGTAGCGTGAAAAAGAGTGGGGCCGTGCATGAGCGGCGAATGTTGATACCCGTCGCCGTGGAAGTATTGGTAGGAGTATTGGGTGTGCAAGCTCTCGTCGTGGCTCACCACCCGATCGCCCAGGCCGATGAAGCGACTGAGTAGGGCCGCGATGATGAAGAGGGTGTAAAGGCTCTTTTCCCAGTCCCAATATAGACGGCTTAGCGCCGGTCTGGCTAGAAAATCCTGGGCCTGGTCGTCCGAGATCGGATCAGCAGTGGTTAATTCGCTCATGGTTTCACCCATTTGCCGGAGGCAAAAAATATCGTGGGGGTTGTTTGCGGCGCCGGTAGGGTTAATAACCGGGCCGGTAATGACGGGATAGGGGCCTGGGCGACGGCTTGCGCGCGGGTGGCGTCGGCAGCCGGCGCGTCATCATCCAAGACGGGGGCCAGGCGTGTGATGGGGGGCGGGTATGGGTTCAGGCCTGGCGATAGGCTGCGTTGCCAGCCGACATTGCCCAGCCAAAGCAAGAGCATCAGTCCGACGAGCGCCAGGGCGGGCTGCCTGGGCGGGCTCCGGCGCGCGCGCTGGGCCGGCAGGCGGGTGTCGGGGGGGGGGGGAAAGGCTAGGAGAGTGGCGTGTAGTTTTCGGCCGATTTCTCGCTCTCTCTGCACAGCCGCCCGACAACCCGCGCACAACCGGACATGTCGCGCCACCCACGCCGACTCGCCGCCGGCCGTTAACCCCAGAGCGTGATCCATCACCTGCTCCGGCGTCAGATGCGCCGACAACGAATGTTCAGCCGTCGGTTCCTTCATGGCGTCTCTTCCAAAAGGGGGCGCAACGCCTTGTGCGCCAGGCGCGCCCGTGATTCGGCCGTTTTCGCCGGTATGCCCAGGATCGTCCCAATCTCAGCGTAGCCCAGACCCGCGTAATAACGCAGCACAATCACCTCTCGCAGCTTCGGTGTCAGTCGCTGTAACATTTGCCAGACCCGTTGTTGTTCCTGGCTTAGCGTTGCTGCCTCATCGGGCGGCATGCTGACCTCGTCCACCACTTCCTCGTCGGCGCTCAGCAATTGCGCCAACGAGAAAGTCGGCAGCCACTTGCGGCGGCGCTTATTGCGGCAACGGCTGACGGCAATCTGAAAGAGCCAGGATTTGAAAGAGGATTTCCCGGCGTCATAAACCGCCAGGCGGCGAAAAGCGTACTCAAAGGTATCTTGCAACACTTCTTCAGCGTCTTCCCGGTTTTGCAGTAAGCCGCAGCTCAGGCGGTAAACGGCCGCTGCGTACTCCCTATACACGGCGGCGTAAGCTTTTTCCTCACCGGCCAGACAGCGCCGCAGCCACTCATCCGACCCAATGGGATTGGTCGAGGGTTGCGCCGCTTCTAGCGGCCAGGTCAGGCTGTTGTCGGTCGGCGACATCAGACACCCCTAGCGATTCACGCGCGCCGCGTTGAGCCACAACGTCAGGCTCGTTTTGTCCACGGACATAGGGCTTTCATGAAACAGCCACCAGCGCAAGATTTCCACGGAATCGGCCACGCGCGGCAACTGGGGCGAGGCCTCAGCCGTCAGCCAGGCGAAGCGAGTCGCCAGATACCGGCCCTCCAGGGTGGGTGTGGTGGCGGCGTCGGTGATGATGGCGAGCGCATTGGCCCCGGCGGGGATGGCGGCCACATAAGTGACGTGCTCAAAATCGCGCAGATACCAGCGCAAAGCCGGCGTATCCACGCTGCTCAGAATGGTGAGTGCGCGATCGTTGCCCGTCGCCTGATAGGACACTTGCCGGACAGTGCGGTCGAAGAGCAATAGCTCGGATGATGTGCCGGTTAAGACCCAGCGCTCGCGGGGATCATTGGCGGCCTGATGGCTGAGCCACCAGCCTGTGCCCCAATTGAGATAGGCCAGGAAGAGCAGCCAACCAACCAGCGCGCCGCGCAAGATGCCCCCGCCGGGCAGGGCCAGACTGAGCAAGAGCAACACGCCGAGGCTGATGAGCAAGAGCAGTCCCGTTAGCATGATGGGTAACAGGGCAGTGGACTGATTGCCGCCGATGCGGGCATAGCGCACCAGATTCACCCACAATAGGCCGGTTAGGATCAGGCTAAAGAGCGCGCCCAGCCACCACCAACGTCCGTTCAACTGGGGCGCAGCCCAACTGATCACGATCCCCACCAGCAGGTAGGCGGGGAGGGTGATCAGCGCGCTATTAGTCAGGGCATCTTTTTGGACAAACATGAAGGCTAGAATGGCTGCCAGCCAATAGACCAGGAACAGGCTGCGCGCTTCGCCGCGCCAGGTGGCCCAGACGATGGCGGGGAGGCCTAGCGTGAGCAGGGCCGGTTCATACCGGCCTAAGGCCAACAACGGCGTCACCCGCAGTAGGCCGTCGTTGGCGCCGCCAAAGTTTGCCAGCCATTGGCTGAGGAGGGCGGCGGCCTGACCCAGGCCTTCCGGCCGCCAGAGGACGCCCGCGCCCACGACGAGGAAGAGCCCAACGCCGAGGCCCAAGGCTTGTTGTCGGAGGATGGGGGAGATGGTCGGTCGGCTGTCCATGAGGGGTGGGCCGACCAGGCGTTGCAGCCCCAGGCCAAGGCCGAGGCTGAGAAGGAGGGTGTAGAAGAGAGGGGAGGTCGCCAAACCGAGGGCAAGGGCGGCCACGCTAAGAAGAAACCAGCGCGATTCGGCCGAATCCAGCCACCGCCAACCCGCCACCAATAACCACATCCCTGCCGCCAACGCCAACGCATCCCCGCCGGCTGTGCGCGCCACCACACTTTGGATAGGCGATAGAGCCAGCAGCGACGTCGCCGCCAGCGCTCCCAACTGACCCAACCAATCGCGCCACAACCAGGGCAGCAGTACCAGGCTCAGACCCGCCAGCGCCGGGATCAGCCGCATCACCGCATCACCGTCGCCCAATACCGGCGTCAACAGGGCTGTTAAATTAGCCGCCAACGGGCTGCCGCCGGCTGCGGCTGTTGCCGGATGCCAGATGGCATAGGTGGACAACGCGTGGGTGGCCTCCGCCGGGGAAAGCGGCAGCCCCGCCAGATCGGTCAGGCGCAACACGGCCGCCGCCAGGACCAACGTCAGCCAGACGACATGGCCGACAGAAAATTGCGTCCGTGTGTCGGCGCGAGTAGGTAAGGATTCGAGGGTTGCGTTCATGGTTGTTTACCGGGCGTTTATTGTCCGGCCCATTGATAGATCGTTACGCTGCTATTCTCAAAGGCGACGGGCAGATGTTGACGGAATTTGTCCAGTCCGCTTGCGCCGTAAGTGGCGCGTTCGAGTTGGCCCACATAAATATAGGCAATGTTGTAGGGGCCTAATAATTCGGGCAGACCTTCCCAGCCAGGTTGCGTGTAAACAGTCTTGACCAGCGGTTCGCGCAAAGCCGGTTCGGGCGTGTTGCCACGCCACTGGGATTCGTGGCCCGGCCAACCCAAGAGCGTGGGCAAGCCGGTGGCGGCAGATACCCGGCCATAGGCGGAGTATTGCCCGCCGACGGCTTCCAGAATGACCGACCCGCCGGCGGCGTTCTGGCGTAGCCATTGGATGGCGGCGAATTCGTCGGGCGAAGCGTTTTGCCAGGCGGCCAGGCCGTCTAAGGTGGCGGGTTGACCATATTCGGCCGAACGCGTTACCGCGCCCCGCAGTGGGAAAAGCAGCGCGCCCAGCAAGAGCAAGCCATAGCCGGCCCCGGCGATGACGGCGCTAATTCGATGCGTTTGCCGGAGTACGGCCAATCCCGCCAGCCCCGCCACGCCAAACATCACCCAGGCCTGATAATAGAACTTGAAGATGGTGTTTAGGCGCACGCCGAAATTGTCCTTCAGATAGACGAATTCCGGACCGAGGGTTAACAGCGCGCCGGTCACTACCAGCAGCAGCACAAAGGGCAAGGTCGTGGGCGTATCGGGCGTGGGCAGACGGTGGGCGCGTAACCGGGAGAGTAAGGCCACAGGCAGGCCGATCAGCCCTAGCAGAAACAGGGTTAACCACGGCCATTGCAGTCGCGCCATGAGGATAGCGGGTGTCAGTCGGCCGACTGCGCCGAAGCCCCAGGCTAAATTGCTCAAGGGCTGGGATTCGGCCGAACGGGGGGCCAGCGCGATATTCAACTGCGTTGCCAGATTGGTCACGGCCGTTGAGCCGCTTGGATTGGCCGCCACAATCACACCGAGCGCCAGCATCAGCAGCAATAGCCCGGCCAACACCACCGCCGCGGTCGTCGCCAGAGGCCTCCAGGCTGGGCGCAGCCGCCAGGTCAGGCTGCCCAAAAGCCAAACAATCGGCCAGAGCGGCAAGCCAAACATCACCAGAAATTGCGCCAGGCGCGTAGGGCGCATCAGCATCGGCAGCAGGAAAGGCGGCCCGGCTTGCGAGCGAAAGCCGACATAGAAAGGCAAGTAGAAAACGATGGCCAGCGCCGCCAAAGCGCCGCCGACCGCCAGCCCATGCCCCAACCAGGTGCGGCGCCACTCGCCCGCCGCGCGCCAACGCGCCAGGCTGCAGGCGGCTGTGAGTATAAAAAGGTGAATGAGGACATCCCAAGTGTTGAGGAAGGCCAATCCCCCCACGATGACGGCGGCCAGGATCAGGCGCGGCGGATCGAGCGGCGCCAGCCACTTTCGCCGGTCTTCGTCGGTTTCAATCGGAGTTAGATACGTATTGAGGGCCAATCCTAGAGTGAGGAAGGCGAAAGGCAGCGCCAGGACGTGCGGGTGGAGATCGCCGAGCAGGAAGCTGAAGGCCGGAAATTCAGCGATGGGGGCCAGCCCTTCCTCTTCCTGACCAGCCAGAGTGTATTCGCGGATGACGCGAGAGGAGCGCCACCACCACCAGAAGCGCGGGCCGACACTGGAGCCGTAGAAGCCGTTATCGGTCGGCGGGCCGTCCAGGTCACGAATGTCGAGCCAGGCCCAAAATTCGGCCGAACCCACCCCATTCGCATGCGCCTCTTCCAGAACAATTTGCAGGTTGCCGGCTAGCGGCAGCGCCACCGCCGCTGCCAAACCCAGGCCCAGAGCCAAACGTTTCGCGTTCCGACCGGCGGTCGCCGTCAGGTTATATACCAAACTCAGAGCGCCTACGCCCGTGCCCGCCAGGAGCCAGGCGATAGCCAGGTTAAAGGCCAGGGCCTCCGTCACTCCCGCCAGCCGCGCCAACACCGAGGTCATGACATAGCCGAAATAATAGTAGCTGATGGCATAGCCGGAGAGCCAGGGGTCAAGCGGGGGATAAGCGGGACTGCGGCCGGCTGAATTCAAGAAGGCCAGCTCCATCGGTTTCTCGGTGGCCGTGATGGCGGGGTTATGGGCGCGCACGACCGCCCACAACCCAAACAAAAGGGCGAACGTGATCTCAACCAGCAGCGCATACCGCTTCTGCGCGCGCCACCAGTCGCGCAGGGAGATGTCCAGGCGGCTGAGCGCCCACCCGGAGAGCGCCACAACCAATAGACCGGCCAGGATAATGCCGCCCAGGTCATTACGCAAAAAGCCCAGACAGCCCAGCAGCCAGAAAAAGAAACTGGTCAGCAGCAAGCCCAGCAAACGGGTTAAGGCGTAGCCCCGATCAGCCAGCCGCCCCATCAAGTATAAGGTTAACGGCAGCGCCGCCGCCCCCAGGGCGCTCAACGCCAGCCACCACCGCCCTGCCGCCCACACATCGGCCATCATGAGTTGCCCCGCAATACCGCGTAGATTTTGACGCCCTCGTTTTGATAGACTTGCCGCAGTTGACCGGCGCGCGCCATCTGGTCGAACTTCGACAAGCCCTCCAATGAATAATACACGTGTTCCAGCCCGCCGACGTACACATACTGCACCCGGTATTTATCCAGGATAGCCAGCGCTTCATTGGCATTGGGGGTGTTGTATAGCGTCGTGACATCTTGAATGCGCTGCGGCACGCGTGAATCAGGCAAGACGGCGCGCTGTTGGCGTTGATGCCAATCCCAACCGATGATGGCGGGCAGACCCGTATACATGGCGACGCGGTTGCCAATCGAGCGATAGGGATTGTCACTGTGCGCTTCGGCTACCACCGGCGAGCCGTCAATGTGTTCGTACATCCAGCGAATAGCCGCATAATCATGAGCCAGCAGCACTTTCTGACCGCTGTCGTCATAGCTGGTTGTGGGCATGAAAGCCATGCCGTCCAGCGTGTGGGGGGCCGTGTCGCTCATGCGGATGTTCCATTTGGCGCGGGTTGCCAGCAACGGATAGAGGGTGGCGTTGATCAGCAGGAGAGCCAGAAGGGATTGCCACAACCGGCGGCGCGTCACGCCCCAGGCGGCAATGGACGGCCAAGTGTGAGCCAGGGCGACGCCCCCGATGAGACTGAGCAACACCCACACTTGTAAGTAGAATTTGAAGACGGTGTTCATGCGGCCGATGTCGCCGTCGAGGACGACAATTTCCACGATGAGGGTGAGCAGCAGGGCGCAGGCGATGAGGGCCAGGACGATGCGGCGTTCGGGGGAGAGATTCGGCCGAAAACCCAATATCCCGCTCAGCCCGGCCAACCCCAGCGCCAGCCAGGCAATCGGATAGCCACGCCAGGCCAACGCCGCCCCCAGGGCGATAAAACCCAGCGCCAACGCCGCCAGCGGCCACAGCCAGCCTTCTAGCTTTTCCAGCGTCTCTACCGACCAACTCGCCATCCAGGCCCGCCACTCGCGCGCCAGATGCGTGGCTACCAGGAATAGAAAGAGGCCGTACACCCGCAGATAGCCGCCCAGATTGGTGGTGGAGCCTTCCCAGCGTTTTAGGGATGTATAGGCGCGGCCGAATGAGTCCCAGAAGGGATAGAACAACAACCACGACAGAACGCCGACCAGGGCCAGGCTGAAAAGCGCCTGCAAGACCAGCGCCAAATTGATTCGGCCCAGTCGCCGATAGGTGTACAGGCCGATCCCCAAGGCCGCCAGCACAAGATAGGTCGGCCAATCCCAGCTATTGGTGGGGTAAAGCACCCCCAGCATCAACGCGCCCAATAGCCAACTCAAGGGGGTCACCCGCTCCCCGTTTGTCGTCGGATGCAAGGCGATGTTGATGATCCAGGCCAATGCCAACAGCGTCAGCGGCAAAGCGATCATGTGGGCGTGCAGGTCGGCGTAGAGGAAGGTGAAAAAGGGGAATTCGGTGATGGGCTGCGTCTCGCCTGCTGACGCTTCAATTGTGCGCGAAGCGGTCCAGAACCAGTCGCCGGGATAAATATGGGCCGGTTCGCCCCGGGCCATCTTGAGCAGGCCGTCCGCTGTTTGCAGGCCATAGTTGAGGGCGTTGATACCCGTTTCGGCCGAATCGCCGGTTTTATAAGCCGCTTCTCCTAGCACAAAGAGCTGCGCCTGGTTGCCTAGCACGACGCACAACGCCATCGCCGCGACGCCCGCTAGGATCGTCCGCCGGTTGAGGATGGGACGCTGCTGTTGCCCCCAGGCGACCAGATCAACGGCCAGGCCAAAAGCGGCCAGACCGGTGAAGCTGAAGAGCATCGGGATGATCAGGTTATAGGCAATCGTGGGCAAAACGCTGAGTAACTTGGTTAGGGCGCCGACGTAGACGAAGCCGTAATAATAGTAATTGATAAAACCGCCGGCATACCAGGGGTCGTAGGGCGGGAACCAACTGCTTTTGAGGACAGCGTTGAAATAGGACAGGTCCATCGGTTTCTCGCCGCCCCAAATGACATCCCACACGTCGGGGTTGCCCAGGCGGATGCCCAGGCCGAGCAGATAAAGGAGCAGTCCCACCGCTTCCAAAGTCAGAATCAGGCGTGTCTGACGCCGGACGAAGTCAGCCAGGGCGCGGCGCTGTCGCCACGCCAGGACGCCGTTAAGGAGAGCCAACGCGCCTAGCGCCAGCCCCAGGGTCGCGCGCGTGTGCGGCAGCCAGTGCAGGCTGGCCGCTAGCCACGTCAGGTAGGAAACGATCAACAGCGCGAGAATGCGCGCCAGAGCCAAGCCGCGGGTGGGCAATCCCGGCAAAAGGGTGAAGGCCAGGGGAAAAGTTAACCATCCCAGAGCCACGACAGCCAGCCACCAAACCACCGCCGCCAGGGCCGGACTGCGGTTGAGGAGGCTATTTAGGTTAAATAGGTCGCGAAAGCTGCCGCCCGCCTGTTGTTGGGCCAGAGCGGCGCTATCGAGCAGCAGTCCGGTGGGTGCGGCGGTAGCCTGACCGGGATTGAGGGTAAGTTGCTGCGAGAGGTCAACCTGTTGCAACACTTGGCGGACGCGCTCGGGCGAATAATCGGCCGATTTGACGAATAGCCACACCGGCGGATGGTCATAGACGCTGAAGGCCTCTTCCGCCGCCAGCGCCCCCGGCGGCGGCCAACCGACTGCCGGCGGTTCGCCCCAGGCCACCCGACCCGCCGTATCGTTGAGATACAGCGGCCCGATATGCACATCCTCGTGGAATTGCGCCGCCAGTTTGAAACCTAGCTCGCCGCTGAATAGCGCCGCATAGTAACGAGTGGTCAGGGGAAAAGTCACCGGCAGGCGCGGGGTAGACCACACCGCCCGTTGACTGCTCAACGCGATCACATCGCTCTGGTTTAACCAACGATAAAACCCCTCCCGCTTTTCCTGGCTATCCGGATTGGTGATGGGTATCTGGCCGTCAAAGCCCAGGATGTCATCGCGCAGACCGGCGTAATATTGCGAAAACGGATCGCGCCCGCTCAAACGCATCGGCAAGCCGTCGTCCCAATGCTCGTTGGCAATAATCGTCGTCTCGGCCGTGATGTTATCGCCGGCTATCTGGGAGACTGTCAGGGTATAAACCTGGTCCGGCGTCAGCGGCGTTGGCGGCAAATCCAGGGTCACGGGACGGCGCGGTTCACGCACGACGATGGCGCTGGTGCGCTCGATCAAGGTTTCAGCGGGCTCTTGGCGTAAGGTCAGGTTCCAGGTGGCGACGCCTGCGCCTTGCGCCGTCAGGTAGTTGAAGCGGATGCCGGTGACGACGCCGCCGACCGGCAGGCTGAAGCGCAGCGTTAGCGGCGACCCGTCGGTGGACAGGGTATAAGTGTGTAGCGGCAATTGGAATTCGGCCGATTGATTTTCGGCCGAATACAACAACGTCGCCCCGCTCGACACATGCGCATACATCCAGGCCGCCGCCTGTACCCGTGTGACCGGCTGCCGGTAAATGTTGACAAAGGCATTGGCCCATAACAGGGTGGCTACCGTGACAAACGCCGTAATCAGCCCAACACCGGCTTGCCGCCCGCGCCGATTGCCGGCCCAGCCCCAGGCCGCTACCAACGCCCAGGCTGCCAGCAACGTCAACATAGGGTAAATGGGCAGAAAATAACGCACCGACTTGACCCAGCGCGTGCTCATAAACAGAAAATAGAAAGTTGACCAGAAGACGGGGATGGCGTGCGCCTGCCAATCATCACGTTGACGAGCGATCCGCGCGGCGGCCCAGGCCAGGCCAACCACGGCGGCCAACCCGGCCGGCAAGCCGAGCCCATAAAGCACCAGATTGGTCAGCGGAAAGATGACCGAGGCGCGGTCCGTCCATTGTAGCGCCGGGGGAAAGGCGGCATCCGGTTTCTGCAAACGCTGGATTTCTGCCATGTTGGCTACCCAGCGCGGATTCAAGCCCAGAATGCCTTGTAGCGCGGATAAGACCCCTCCTTCGCCTGTCGCGGGAGAGCCTGCCCGTTGCAGGATGGCCTGGTCGGCAAAGGCATAGGGCATTGCCAGCCGGAAAATGATTAGCGAAGTTAGGGCGGCCACCAACAAGCCGAGCATGGCGCGCAGCAGGGCATCCTGGCCCGCCCGCGCGCGCAAGGCGGCCCAGGTGGGAGCCTGGCGATTCAGCCACAGACCGGCCGCCACGCCGGCCACGAGGGCCAGAGGGGCAATATTAATGCGGGATGCCACCGCCAGACCCAGACCTAGCCCGAAGAGTACCCACCAGCGCGTGTGTTGCCCTTCCAAAGAGGCGCGGACGGCGGCGTAGAGGCTGACCATCGTCAGAGCGGCGGACCAGTTATCGGTGGTGAAGAAGTGGGATTGCTGAATGGGCATGACGGCCGCGGCCATGAGCAGCGCGCCTAGCAAACCGACTCGCCAGGTGTAGAGCCGTCGGCCGATAAAAAACGTTAGAGCGATAGATAGCAAGTCTAGTCCGGCGGACAAGCCCCGCCCCACCAACTGAATGCCGTCGTAGGCCGTATAATTATGCCCACAGGTCAAGCCCAGTGGCGGGCAGAGGCGTTGTACCCCTTCAGCCACATAGCGGGTGACGGTAAGCGGAAAGTTACCGTAGACGTAGAATTGTTCGCCGACGTTGTACGGGTTGAGCGTGGAACGCGAGGGGCTAAGATAGGTGGCTAGATCGGGCACAAGGCTGAATTTGCTGGCGACGATGGTGAGGAAACGTTCGTCCGGGTGCAGGTGTTGATCCTGGTCCCAGTTCAGGCCGGTGAAGCGGAAATAGGCTCCTAGTAGCAGAATGAGCGCGAGAGGCAGGATCGCCCACGTTTCCCAATCCCGGCGACGAGGAGGCGTGGGAGAAGGGGCGGGAGGGGGGGATTCGGCCGAATCCCCTTCCGTGTGTACCGGCAACTCAGCTATGGGAAGAATATAAGGCGCATGACTCATACAGCC
>JAYRVN010000415.1:0-2526 GCA_041918535.1 Chloroflexota bacterium | reverse complement strand
TGGGGGGGCAAACCGGTCGGGGTTGGGGCCATCATCGCCTAATTCTAACACGGTTCTGGCGGTCAGGCACTGGTTTGTTGTGGATAATCGGCCGAATCCTGTGGAAAAGCCGGTGTTTTCGGGGAAAACCTGCCCAAGCCTGATAGCCGCATTTAGGGCCGAACATCTGTTTGATGCCACATATAGGAGGAGGCCTTTTGACGCGCCTGGGCGCTTGTCGGCGCGTTGCGCGGGGGCGAAAATTTATCCACAGATTCGGCCTGGCGCAAGTCACCCAATAGCCTATCGGTGGACTCTCAGAGGGGGATTCGGCCGATATATAGGGACTGACCGGCTTATCCACACTATCCACAGCCCTACTAACTACTACTAAATAGATAGCTTATTATCCCCAATGGGGGGAAGTTGTTGTGGAAACGGCTAAACAGCCGCGTCCCAAAAAAGAACAGACTCCTATTTTGCCATAGGAGCCTGTTGCTTATGGAGGATTACCCGGAAGAAATGGTGTGTTTAGGCTTTGTGGGTCTCTACCATCTCTTCTACCGTGGCGCCAACACTTTTTTCCTGGGACTTGCGGATGTTATCCACTTTGCGCCCCAGCGTGTTGATTTTCTTGCCCAACGAATCGAGTTCGGCGCTGGTGGGGATGTGCGCGTAAGAGAGGACATTTTCCATGCCGCTGTTGAAGCGTTTCTCGGATTGCTTCATCCAATCATTGGCCCGTTGCCGACGGCCTTCGAAGAAATGCTCCATCCGCTCACGATTCTCTTTCTCGATCTTCGTTCCGCGCTCGATCATCTTGTCGGTTAACTGGGCGGTGTTTTCGCGCTGTTGTTTCCAGGTCTCTTCAGCGCGCTCACGGGCAGTCTGGGCGAACTCAACGATCTCGTCCTGCACCAACATCACGGCTCCCAGGCCGGCCTGGAACGCTTTGTGGGCGAATTCGGTGACGTCATGATAAAGGGTTTCTACGCGCCCTTGGGTGGTTTGAATTTGCTCGTTCATGGTTTACTCCTTCAGGTGGTATGCCGGGAGTCTGTGATAGGTTCCGGCATCGTCGTTAATTGGCTTTCTTACTGTGTATTCGACTATGACGCATCGCGTTACACTAGTAATATAACGCATTGCGTTATGTTTGTCAAGCCCCGGCACAATAAGAAATTCGTCAGAAAGAGGCCAGAGCGCGCCGGCTCAACGGCGTTGCTCCGCCAGTAAGGTGGAAACGGCGTGGAGGGCGGCTTCAATATCGGCCGAATCGTTGTATCCCTGCGCCGACAAACGAATGAGTTGAAAGTTTTGCCACGTCAGGCACGGAATCTCCACGCGGAAGCGCGTGAGCAACGCCTGTTTGAAAGCCGGGAGATCGGCCACGGGCGGCAAGGCTGCCGCCGCCATCTGCCCGTAGAAGCTGTCGTCCGGATAGAGCGCCGGCAAGCCGGTCAGTTCGCCCATTCGTCGCAGCCATTCAGTCACCAACGCATGGCAGCGAGCTTGAACCTGCTCCCACTGCTGTTCGGCCATGAATGCCAGGGCCGCCGGGGCCGCCAGATAAGCGGAGGGGTCTTGTGTGCCGAGCCACTGCAACGCGTTGAGGTAGGGCGAGCCGAAGTTCAGAATGGCGTTCGGCCCCCACCCCCAACTCACTACCAGCGGCTCAATCAATCCTTGTCGGCTTGGATGGGTGTAGAGAAAAGCGCTGCCTTTGGGGGCCATGGCCCACTTATGCAAATTGCCGGTGTAGAAATCCGCGCCGAGTTGGGTCAGGTTGAGCGCTAGCTGGCCGGGGGCGTGCGCGCCGTCAATCAAGGTGAGGATGCCGGCAGCGCGCGCGCGGGCGCAGATGGCTTCTACCGGCAAGCGCAGGGCGGTGGGCGAGGTGATGTGGCTGAGGAAGATGAGTTTGGTGCGGGGGGTGACGCCTTGCCAGAACTGTTCGAGCAGGGATTCGGCCGAATCCACCGGCAACGTCACCGCCTGCGGACGATACACCGCCCCCGTTTTCTGACCGATGAAGTGCCAGGTATTGACACACGCCCCATACTCATGATCCGTGGCGAGTATCTCGTCGCCCGGTTGCCATGCCAGAGAACGCGCCACAATGTTGACGCCGGTGGTGGCGTTCGGCACAAACACCAGATCATCCGCCGCCACCCCCACAAATGCCCCCACGTGCGCCCGCGCCGTCGCCAAATGCTCCGTCAGGTCGCTGCCAATGAATTGCACCGGTTGGCGTTCCAGGCGGCGCTGCCAGGCCTGGTACGCCTCAAAAACCGGGCGCGGCGTGGCCCCAAACGAGCCGTGATTGAGAAAAACCACCTCCGGGTCAAGCAGGAACAACTCTTTGAGGGACGTCATGACGCACTCCTTGTCAGTCGAGATTCACTTTTCGGCCGCCAGATGACAGGGCGCGTTGCCCGTCACGCCATCCGGCCACGCTTCCGCATACCACAACAGATATTCCGCCGCGTGCGCCATCCAATAGGCTTCCTCGTGCTGGCCGTCGGGATGAACCAGCCAGACGTGAGG
>JAYRVN010000414.1:0-6093 GCA_041918535.1 Chloroflexota bacterium | reverse complement strand
GAGGGGCTGGACACGATTCCGCAAGTGCCTCCCGGTTCGGTGGCGATCATTGCCAAGATTCATCACGCCGCCATTGACGGCGTTTCCGGCGTGGACGTGATGGGGTTGCTATTCGATGTGACGCCCAAGCCGCGGGTTGTGCCGCCGCCGCCGCCCTTTCAGCCCGCTCCCCTGCCCGGCGAACTGGAGCTCATGACGCGCAGCGCCTGGAATTTCATCACGCGCCCGTTGAAACTGCCCAGTTTGCTGGCGGATGCTGCCCGCGCCACGGTCAAAGCCGGTGTGCTGACGCGCGTGCAGGGAGTAGAATTGCCGCCCGCGCCTTTTTCCGCCCCGCCGACGCGCTTGAATCGGCCGATTTCTTCTCAACGCGTTTGGAATACCGCCCTCCTCTCCCTGGACCGCGTTAAGGCCATCAAGAATATCGTGCGCGGCACAACCGTCAACGATGTCGTGCTGGCGATTTGCACCGGCGCTTTGCGTCGCTACCTGGAGGAAAAAGGGGAGTTGCCCGACAAACCGCTGGTAGCGCTTGTGCCCGTTTCTACGCGCTCTGCTGACGAAAAGAATGCCCTGGGCAATCAGGTTTCGGCCATGCTCATTCAACTGCCGACACACGTGGCCGATTGCCTGGAACAGTTAAGGCTCATTCACGAGAATACCGTGCAAGGTAAGCTCTATCAGGATGCGCTGGGGGCCAAGACCCTGGCGAATTTCACCGAGTTCATCCCGTTCGGGCTGGCCGGCCAGGCTGCGCGGTTGTATTCGCGCATGCACATGTCTGAATATCACAACCCGATCTTCAACCTGACCATCACCAACGTACCAGGGCCGCAGATTGACTTGTATCTGGCCGGCCATCGCTTGCTGGCGAACCTGGGTATGGGGCCGATCATTGACGGTATGGCGCTGATCATCCCGATCTTCAGTTATAACGGGATTCTCTCTCTCAGCCCGACGTCTTGCCCGACGATCATGCCGGATATTGACCTGTTCACTCGCTATTTGCGAGAGGCGGCGAATGCGTTAGAGGCGGCGGTGTTGCCCTTGCAACCGCCTGCGCCTGAAGCGGCTAAGGAACCGGATTCGGCCGAATTCTTCACCCAAGTCCGCGCTTACATTGCCGCCCACCCTGAACTCATTTCCCCGCAACAGGGCATCTACCAATTTGAGTTCACCGGCGCCACCTCGCCACTGTGGGTCCTTGACTTGAAAAACCCGCCCGGCAGCGTCGTCGCTGGCGAACGCCCCGATGCCGATTGCCGCTTCATCATCTCTCAGGAAAACTTCCAGCGCCTTCTCAGCGGCAACCTGGACCTGCAAATTGCCTTTGTGCAAGGCAAACTCAAGGTGCAAGGCGATTTCAGCAAAGCCCTCAAACTCGGTTCACTGCTGCGCAAATTGTCCGCGCCCGAACCCGTCCCCGCTTAAACGCGCCAGGCCGGAGCCATTCAATAGCTCCGGCCTGGTAATTTTAGGGCGAGTGGTGAGATTTGAACTCACGGTCTTCTGGGCCACAACCAGACGCGTTAACCGCTACGCTACACCCGCCATAGGGCAGGTTAAGATTATATCACACCGACCTATTCCGGCAACCGGTCAAAAAATCAAAAATCGGCGCGGCGAGGTGGCATTTGGATCGGCGGCCACGGAGAGTATGATCGTCTCATCAAATAAGTTGAAGCAGTCTAGCCTACGTTGAGAAAAGCGCCATCCGGTATTCTTCCGTAAGCCGACGCCACCAACCCTCATGTGCGCGCTTGCGCCTGAGCAGGCGCGTTAGATGCCAGAAAGATGTTGACGCCGGCGGCCTGCAAACCGAAAAAGACCCAAAAGAAGTGCGTGAAGACGAAATTCTCGAAGACCAGATGCGTCAAGGTGGCGACAAAGACGCCGACCAGAATGAACCATCCCAGATCACTTCCGGCTTGGGCGCGCGCGCGCCACAAAAGGAGTGCGTGGTGGGTCAATATCGCCAGTAGAAATAACAGGCAGAAGACCCCGGCGCCTGCCCAGGCCGATAAATAGCTGTTGTGAGCCGAACGATAGCCTTCAATAGTGTTAATGTAATAGCCGACGCCGATGCCGGTTAACGGGGCTTTGACCACTTCCTGCCAATAATCTCGCCAGATTGAGTTGCGCCCCACATCCGTCTCTTCCACAGGAATGATTTCTCCTGCGTCCGTCAACGTGGTCGCCAGGGGTTGAAAAAAGCTCTGAGCGCGTAAGAGGATGGCTTTGGGCACGACCAGGGGCGCGATCAACAACGTCAGCGCGCCAACCAGCAGCAGGCATCGCCATTGCAAACGCCGTCCCAGCAACAGGATCACGGCCGCCAGGCCAATTGCCGCCGCCAACCAGCCGCCGCGCGAACCGGTCATAACCAGGCTGTAGGCGATCACACCCGTCAAGCCCAGGGCGGCGGCCCGTTTCCAGGTGAGCGCGCCAGTGAAGGCCACACCGAAGAAGATAAACAGGGCCGGAAAGAGGAAAAAAGCGGTCAGGTTCGGCAAGTCAACGTTGCGCGCAAAGGAGAGGCGGTAATTGCTGGTAGGATCGAAGAACAACCGGTATAGGCCCGCCAGCAGAGGCCAAAACATGGCGGCCAATGTTGCGGCGACAAGCTTCAACCAGAGAGGGCGCTGCGTAACCTGTGCCAGCATCCAGTAACCCGCCAGACTGATCGCCATAAAAGTTGTTGTGACTATGCTGGTCGGCCGATCGCCCGAGACGAATATGGATGCCATCAAGGTGAGCAGGAAACCGATCAGAGACACGCTGCGCACGCGGTTGACGCGTTGCCGGTCCGCCCCGCCGGCGGCGGCCGTGCCTTTCTCGCTGATCAGGCTGATGAGCGCAACGGGCAGGAGGGCAACGTAAATCGGCGTCTCCTGGCCGCGGAATTGGATTCGGCCGATATCGGATAACGAGAGCGCAAAAAAGATGACGTAAACAACTAAGACAAGTTCCGCCAAGGAGCGCCCGGCCCAGCGCGCCAACCCCCAGGCGGCGGCCAGACCAACGATCAGCCCAATAAGCCCCACCCCCAGACCCAGATTGAGGGCGCTAACGCCACCGCCGATCAAGAAGACGCCGGCTACCGCGACGAAGCGACTCTTAGCGTCAGATCGGTTCATCAATAAGTGTAATAGCCACGCCCGGTCTTGCGCCCCAGCCGCCCGCTGGCGACCATCCGTTGCTGAATCGGGTGGGGGCGATATTTGGGGTCTTGAAAAAACGCCTCATACACGGACTGAGTGACGGCAAAATTCACATCGCCGCCGATCAAATCAATCAATTCAAATGGCCCCATGCGGAAACCGATGGAAGTCATCAGGCGATCGATCTCTTCAACGCGGGCGGCGTTCTCGGACAACAGGCGAAACGCCTCACCGTAGAAAGGCCGGGCCACGCGATTGACAATAAAGGCCGGCGTATCCCGACAAATAACGGCCGTCTTGCCCAGGCGTTCCACAAACTCGCGGCAGGTATGCAGCGTGGCGTCAGAGGTGAGATCGCCCCGGATGACCTCAACCAGCGGCATGATGTGCGCCGGATTGAAGAAATGCAGGCCGATGAACCGATCAGGGCGGCTGTGAGCGCCTGCCAAAACACTGACGCTAAGGCTGGAGGTGTTGGTTGCCAGAATGGTTGCAGGGGGCGCGGCGCTATCCAGGGTGGCGAATACTTTTTGCTTGAGCGCCGCTTGTTCAGGGGCCGCCTCGATAACAAGGTCAGCCGTAGCGGCATCCACCAAACTGGTCGTGAGGGCGAGCGATTTATGGGCGCGGGCGGCGGCGTCAGGGGCGGTTTTGCCCCGCGCCACGCCTTTGTCAATCGAATCGAAGATGCTCACCTGCGCCGCGCCGAGGACGTCGGTATGAATGTCGCACAGGAAAACTTCGTAGCCGGACAGGATAGCGGCTTGGGCAATGCCCCGTCCCATTGTGCCGGCGCCAATCACGGAAATGGTTTGCATAGTGGGCTAGTTGCAGTTGGGTAGTTGAGTAGTTGGG
This sequence comes from Chloroflexota bacterium, assembly GCA_041918535.1. Lineage (GTDB taxonomy): Bacteria > Chloroflexota > Anaerolineae > Promineifilales > Promineifilaceae > DAOTXO01. The sequence continues at coordinate 2,077 of JAYRVN010000414.1, read as the reverse complement.
TAGTTACGAGGATGGGCGGCGAGACTACTGACCCCGGAAGTCGGGCGGGCGTTTGGTGAGAAAGGCGCCGACGCCTTCCATGAAGTCACGACTGCCGGCGGCGATATCTTGCAACAAGGCTTCGTATTCCAGGGCTTCAGCGAAGCTCTTGTCCCAGGTGGCGTGCATTGCGCGTTTAGTCAGGCCAAAGGCGCGGGTAGGGCCGGCGGCCAGGCGTCTGGCCCAGGCCAGGGTGACTTCCATGAGTTGATCGTGGGGGGTGACGACATTGACCATACCCCAGGCAAGTGCGGTAGCGGCGGGAATTTTTTCGGCCGAAACCGCCATCATGTACGCTCGCGCATAGCCTACCAGCCGCGGCAGTAGCCAGGTCACCCCGCTGTCCGGCAACAGACCCACGCGGCTGAACGCCAACATGAACGACGCCTGTTCCGAGATAATGCGTATGTCCGTTGCCAGGGCCACGCCGCAGCCGGCGCCCGCGGCCACGCCATTGATCGCCCCGATGATCGGTTTTTCCAGCGTCACCATCTGAGTCACCAATTGGTTGTAACCCTGCCGCAAATGGTCGCTGATCAACTCGCCGGGCGTCCGTTGCTGCATATTGCCCAGGTCTTGGCCGGAACAGAACCCCCGGCCTGCGCCGGTCAGCACCAGACAGCGCACAGCGGCGTCGCGCCCCGCCCGCTTGAAGGCATCCATCAACTCCTGCCCCAGTTCATCCGTCAGGGCATTTAGAACCTGGGGGCGGTTGAGCGTGATGGTCGCCACGCCCTCCGTCACGTCGTATAAAATGGTTGAATAGGTCATGGAAAGGGGGTGTCGTCCGTTCTATTGGCGCTCATTATTGCAATTGCGCCGCCATTGCCTTGAAATCCCAATAACCCTCCAGGCGGCTGATGAGCCCATCTTCGGCGAGGGTAAAGACATTGATGCCGGTAAAGCGGGCTGCCTTGCCGTTTTTAGCGGCGGCCTCAACCTGCCAACTCAGCGCCACCCGATCCGCGCTGGCGAAGGTCTCGCCAAAGCTCATCTGAAAAACAGTCCAGGTCCGCTCCATGCCGTCAAAGAACTTGTTGAGCCCGGCCACACCGGTCAGGACACGCGGGCCATAGGGGTCTAGCACGGCAGCGTCTGCGGTGAAGCAAGCGAGATAGGCGGCGCGATCGAGCCGGTTCAACGCCAGACGATAATTCTCAATCGAGGTCGGCGTCATCGGCATCCTCATCCACCACCCCTTCTCCTTCCGGCATAGGTTGATGCAACCAGAGACGCAGCACCACACCAGCCTCACCTTTGATCAGACGCATGGCAACGACATCCAGGTATTGGCGCATCCGCAATTCATCGGGGAAGTCCAATTGAACCCGGCGGCCGTCTCGCCAGGCAACCACGCTCCGTTCCCGGATATCGTCGCCTTTGAAGGTGCGCAATTCACACAAGGTGATATCGGAAGGGGTCGGCCCTTCGTAAATAGAGATATTCCACAGGTCAGGGGCCAGTTTGAATTCCGGCGTCGGACCTTCAAGGATTGTGATAAATTCTGGTTCAGACATGCAGTTTGCACTCCATCTTATCAACTACAGGAATAGTAACTGCTCAGGCCGTGGATGGCAAACTTTTGTGAGGACGCGGTGAAAGCGCGCGGGCGAGCGGTCAGGGGTGTTGGGGGTGTGACGGGTGAGCTGAATCTGATACACTACCCGCCGAAGGTCAAATCAGGCTGCTGTGGGTCAATTTTATGTCTATACGAACCGATCCAACTATCCCCGGCTTTCGACGAGTTCCACGCACCGGGGTGATCTACGTGATGCACCGGGCGGAGGAAGCGGGTTTCCGTTATGACGACCCTGTCTGGGCGAATCTCGGCCAGGGTTCACCGGAAACAGGCGATTTACCGGGAGCGCCGCCGCGTGTGACCAGCCTGACGGTCAGCCCTGCCAGCCGTCAGTATAGCCCGATTGCCGGACTGATTGAATTGCGCCAGAAGGTGGCGGACTTTTACAACCAGATTTACCGTCAGGGCAAGAAGTCACAATATAGTTATGCCAATGTGAGCATTGCCGGCGGCGGGCGG
>JAYRVN010000413.1:0-4455 GCA_041918535.1 Chloroflexota bacterium | reverse complement strand
TGGATAAAGCGCAGCCATTTGTCTTTTTTCTGCGCGTCCAATACAGTCATTGTTTATATCCTGTTACGCCACAATCTTGAGGCGCCGAATTATTCTCAGTGGAATAATACGCTAACGAAGTAATTTTGACTATTAGCGAAATGTTAGAAATTGCGCAGCGCAGGCAGCGTGTAGGAGAAGACGGCTGTGAGGGCTAGAGAAGCCGTTGTTTGACCGGGGCAAAACTGTGGCGATGGAGAGCTATCGGGCCGTAAGCGTGTAACGCCGCCAAATGTTGGGGGGTCGCGTAACCTTTGTGGTGCTCAAAGCCATATTGGGGATAGAGAGCGCCGAGAGCGATCATATAGCGGTCGCGCAGGACTTTGGCCACAATGGAGGCGGCGGCAATGCTCAGGCTCAGGCCGTCGCCGTGTATGACTGCCTGTTGCGGCAGCCTGATTTGTTTGAGGTAGATGGGGCCGTCAATGAGCAGGTAGTCGGGCGGCGCGGCTAAGTGATGCACGGCTTCGCTCATGGCGTGGCGGGTGGTGGTCAGGATGCCTTCTTGATCAATGCGAATGGAGGAGCCGGCGCCGACGGCATAGGTCAAGGCGTGGGCCACAATCAGATCGAACAGACGGTCGCGCTGGTGCGGGGTCAGACGCTTGGAATCGTCTACATCGCGCAAAGCGGCCAGGTGGTCGGGTTGGTCAAGGGGCAAAATGACGGCGGCGGCTACAACGGGGCCGGCCAGCGCGCCCCGCCCGGCCTCATCCAGCCCGGCGATGCGACGGGCGCCGGTAGACTGCAAATGATGTTCCAGGTCGAGGGAGGTCATGGTTTGTCTTGGGGTGGCGGGAGGCGGTTTTCGGCCGAATCCCTTTCCCGATATGCCCCCGTCAGTAAACGCCAACGAATTTGTAAAGTAGCCCGCAAAGTGTCCAGATAATCGCCCGGTTTGACATGTGTGCCGGCGGCGTCTACCCAGTTCACGGGGATAATGCCGATGCGATAGCCCCGCCGACGAGCCAGCGCCAGCGCCTCAATGTCAAACGCCCAGCGTTCCACCTGGCATTGGGAGAAAATGGATTCGGCCGATTCAGCCGTAAACGCCTTGAACCCACATTGCGTATCCCAAATACCGGGCACGGCTATCAGTTGAATCAACAGATTACCCAAGTCGCCAAACAGCCGCTTGCGGAGCGGTTGGGGAACAGCCTGTCGCGCGCCCGCCGCATCTTTGGCGTCGCGTGAACCGATCACCACCTGGTAACCCTCGGCCAGGAGCGGACGCATGGGATCAAAATGGGTGATCTCGGTGGAATTGTCAGCGTCGGTGAAAAGGCGTATCTGCCCCAATGCAGCCAGCATACCCTGACGCACGGTGAAGCCTTTCCCCCGATTTTCACGCCGCGCAATCCAGCGAATGCCGCTTTTGCCGTCGGCGAACTGTTGCACGACCTGTAAGGTGTTGTCGCGGCTGCCGTCCAGGACAACGAGGATTTCCCAAGTGAAGGCTTGCGCCAGGAGATACGCATAGATAGCGGCCAGGGTTCGGCCGATACGCTTCTCTTCATTGTAAGCCGGAATAATCACGCTCAAGTAGGGCGATGTCATTGTTTCCGTCACAAGCGGTAATGTTATCTCTCCCCGTTAGAGTCGTCAACCGGGGTCAGTACACTCAGCAAATAGTCATCGGAAACGCGCCGCAACGCCTGAACCTGACGCCGTTTGCGCCACATCGTCGGCCAGCCGGCCAGCCCCGCCAGTTGTCCGCGCAGCCGCGCCCGGGCCGCCGCGCCGCGCCAATGGCGCAAGGCCGCCCGCGTGATGCCCCACTGCGCGCGCAGAATGGCCCGCCAATACCGTTTCAGCAGACTCGTCGGGTAATTTTTCCAAATAACATAGAGAAAATTGCGCCCGTCATAATAACTGCCGGTCACGCTGCCGCCGGTCGCCTTTAATTTATGGTAAACAACGGCCGTCGGCGCATACCACACCCGCCAGCCCGCCAACTGCGCCCGCCAGGCCAGATCCACATCTTCGCAGGAGAAAAAAAAGTCATCATCCAAAAAGCCGATAGCCGCCAACATGCTGCGCCGATAGGCGGCCGCGCCGCCGCAGGCGCTAAACACGTACTCGGGCCGGTCATATTGCCCATTGTCCGCCTGCCAGACCCCTCGATTGCCCGGCACGCCATCCACGCGGTAGAAATCACCAGCCGTGTGGAAATGATCGCGTTGGTCGAACAACAGCATTTTGCCAGTCACGGCGCCCACTTCCGGATGATCATTGAAAGCCGCCATGATTTCCGCCAACCAGTGGGGGTCCGCTTCGGTGTCGTTGTTGAGCAGCAGGATGAACTCGCCGCGCGCCGCCGCCCAACCGGCCAGGCATGCGCCGGTGAAGCCCCGATTCCACCCTAATTCCAGCAAACGCGTTTCAGGAAACTGTCGGCGCACCAACGCTTGGGAGCCGTCAGTGGAACCGTTGTCCACCAGGATGACCTCGAAATCGGTGTATGTCTGGCGACGGAGAGCGCCCAGGCAATCCAGCAAATGGGCGCGACCGTTATAATGCGGGATGATGACGGAGGCGGCAGGTGTCATGGCTGAACGCGGTGTTTGCGCCTCAAGTCTCGGCCTGGCCGGCCAGATAATCGGTCAGGGCGGCTTGCCACGGGCGCAAGGTGATCCCCAGGGCCGCGGCGGCGTTGTTGCGTAGGGCGCAATAGGGCGGGGGTGAAGACAGACGCGTAAACTCCTGACTGAGAATCGGCGCGTTGGGGATGTGTGACAATCCGGCCTGGCGCAGGATTTCCTGGGCGAAGTCCCAGCGGGAGCAACTGCCGGCGTTAGTCAGGTGGTAAGTGCCGTATTGCTGCGTCTGGATCAGCCGGCCGAGCGCCGCGGCCAGATCGTCCACATAGGTGGGGTTGCTGACCTCATTGGTGACGACGCGCACCTGACCGGCGCTACGCGCTCGCTGCAAGATGGCATGGATGAAGTTGCGCCCACCCGGCGCGAACAGCCAGGCGGTGCGTACAATGTAGTGCCGGCGGGCCAAATGGCGCACATGAAATTCGCCGGCGGCTTTGGAGAGGCCGTAGGGGTTGATGGGGCAAGGGGTGTCCCACTCGTCGTAACCGGCAGGTTTGTCGCCGGGGAAGAGTTCATTGGTGCTGATGTGGACGAGGGGGATTTCGGCCGAATCACACGCCAGCGCCACATTCTGCGCCCCCAAGCCATTCACCTGATAGGCCAGGGTCGGCTGGCGCGCACACCCTTCCACATCGGTGTAGGCGGCCGTGTTGATCACCACCGCAAATCGGCCGGGCGTGATTAAGGCGTTAACGGCGGCGCGATCGGTGATGTCGAGTTCCGGCAGGTCGTACTCGCTTAAGGTGTGTTGCTCGCCTAGCGCCCTGTGTAAGGCTGTGCCGAGTTGTCCCTTAGCGCCGAGGATCAAAATGTGCATAGTCGCCTCTCCAACCGATTGGCCCGGATGCGAATTCGGCCGAATCGGGTACAATGTTCCTGGCTGCCTATCAAGACAGCCGCGCCTAATTGTAATCCAAATGACGCAGAAAAGGCTGACGTATGCACTTCGATATCCTGACGCTTTTCCCGGAGATGTTAACGGCGTATTGGGATGAGAGCATCCTCAAGCGCGCCCGGCAAGCCGGTTTATTGACGGTAACGGCGCACAACTTGCGGGATTACACCACGGATAAGCATCGGGTGACAGATGAGCCGCCGTTTGGGGGCGGCAGCGGGATGGTATTGAAGCCGGAGCCGATTTTCCGGGCGGTGGAGACGATCTTGGAAATGGATTCGGCCGAATCCCCTCCCTGTCCTATCATTCTCCTGACTCCGCAAGGGCGGGTTTTCACCCAAAAAGTTGCCGCCGAACTGGCGCGCCATCCACGCTTGCTGCTCATCTGTGGTCGCTACGAAGGTGTGGATGAGCGCGTCCGCGCCCACCTGGTCAGCGACGAAATCTCTATCGGCGATTATGTGTTGACCGGCGGCGAACTACCCGCTCTCATCCTGATTGACGCCATAGCCCGCCTCATCCCCGGCGTGTTGGGCGCCGAAGACGCCGCCGCCCTGGATAGCCATGCCACCGGCCTGCTCGAAGGCCCGCACTACACTCAGCCGGCCGTCTTCCGCCATTGGAGCGTGCCCGACGTGCTGCGCTCCGGCCACGCCGCCCGTATCGCCGCCTGGCGGCGACAGATGGCCCTGCGTCGCACCTGGCAGCGTCGGCCTGACCTCCTGCTGACAGCCCCCCTCAGCGAAACGGACCGGTATTTCCTGGCTGTTCTGGCCCGCGAAACCCCCGCCGACGCGCCGATAGCTTAGTCGGATCGAGCCTGCCCGGCCTTGCGCCGGCAGCTTCCATCCGCCACAAACGCGCCGATCGCAGCCCTATTTAACCGCGTTTTCAGGCACGTAAGCTCGCCCAAATCCCAAC